>JAVZUI010000022.1:14282-27402 GCA_038879095.1 Pyrobaculum sp.
GTCGTGAGCCTTGTCACGCGCCCTTTTCACATACGCCCCCATCAACAAATTCTCCTCCACGGTCATCTCTGGGAAGAGGCGCCTCCCCTCTGGGACTAGCGCAATCCCCATTTCTACCTTTTTATGCGGCGGAGTGGCGGTCACGTCCACCCCCTGGTACAACACCCTGCCCGACCACGGCCTCACCACCCCCACGACGGTAAGCAACGTTGTGGTCTTCCCAGCGCCGTTGGGGCCGAGGAGCGCTGTTATTGACCCCTTCTCCACCTTTAGCGATACGCCGAACAGTACCTTCAGCCTGCCGTACCCGGACTCTAGTTTTTGAAGCTCTAACGCCATGGCCTCCCAAGATATACCTCCACCACCTTGGGGTCGTTTAAAGCGACGTTGGGCGGCCCCTCGGCGATGATCATCCCCTGGTGCATTACCACCACGCGGTGAGCAAGCCTAGCCACCGCCCGCATTCTGTGCTCCACCAGAGATATGGCCGCTATGCCCCTCTCCTCGGAGAGTCTACGTATCAAGGCCGTCAGGTTGTCGATTTCCGTCGGCGTGAGGCCGGCCATCACCTCGTCGAGAAGCAGAAGCTTTGGGTTCGACGCCAGTGCTCGGGCTAGTTCGAGAAGCCTCAGCTCGTTGAAAGTCAGCCTGCCGGCAAGCTCGTCTTTTTTCTTGTCTAACCCTACGTAAGACAACGCCTCTAACGCAACTTCCCTCGCCTTGTATACGTCGTACCCCCCGTTAAACACCGCGCCGATCACCACGTTGTCCAAGACGCTGAGGTCTGGGAAGGGCCTAGGCACTTGAAAAGCCCTGGCGATGCCCAGCCTCGCTCTTTTATACGCGGGCAGGTTGGTGATGTCTCTTCCCTCGAAGTAAACCCTCCCTTCCTCTGGCTTGTAGACGCCGTTTATCACGTTTAGAAGCGTAGTCTTGCCAGAGCCGTTGGGCCCCACCACTGCTAAAAACTCGCCGCGGTCAAGCTCTAGCGAGACTCCGTCTAACGCCCTCAAGCCGCCGAACTTCTTCACCACGTTCTCCACTTTTAGCAACTTCATGGCAACCACTCCCTCACGCCGGGCGGCAGGTGTTGCCTCAAAGTGCCCACCACCCCCCTCGGTAGTAGGATTACGATCAGCATAAGCAACGCGGCGATTGCGAGCACTTGCATGCCTGGCAGGAAACTGCCCACTAGGTCTCTTGCCAGTATGTATACTAGGCCTCCAATAATCGGCCCCGTGACTGTGCCGGCCCCTCCTATGAACATCACCGCCAAGCCGTCTAGTATGTACTCTATGAAGAACACGTTTTCTGGAAATACCTGCATATTGCCCAGGGGGTAGTACGCGGCTCCTAAGAGGCCTGACAACGAGGCGCTAGTTGTAAAAGCTAGAAGCTTGTACTTCGTAGGGTTTATCCCCATGGCCTTGGCCGCGTCTTCGTCCTGTCTTATCGCCGCTAGGGCGTAGCCAGCTCTGCTGGCTTGTATTAAGTACATAGCGACCACGGCCAGCAGGCCTGTTGCTAGTATCAATACGGTGGACCCCACGTTTGCTAGCCAAAGCGCGGCGTCGCGGCCGAAGGCCCGAAACATGCTGGTGCCCAATATAAGCCCGGCGCCGCCGCCCCACAGATTGGCGCCGACGATGAGGTGTTTAATCCCCTCGTTGACGCCGATTGTGGCAATGGCGAAGTACGCCCCCCTTAGCCTAAGCGCAATGGCGCCCACTGCCATAGCCAAAGAGGCGGCCATGGCAACGCCGAGCAAGACGCCGAGGGGGAGCGCCAACATTCCCAGCTGGGGCCAGTAGTACACCACTACGCCGAGGCCGTATGCGCCCATTGCTAAAAACGCCACGTAGCCAAAGTCGACGTATCCGGTCAACCCCACGAATATGTTCACAGCCTGCCCCAGAGCCATGAAGAAGGCGATGGTTGCGACAGTCTTAGCGTACTGAGGAAAGGCTACCGCAACGACTATTAACAAGAGGTAGATTAGTAGCGGGACGTGGGGCTTCATAGCCTCAACAGCCCGCTTGGTTTAAGTAGTAAGATCAGAAGAAGAATTACGAAAGAGAGGAACAGCGCCATTTGGGAGGGCTCTGCAAATCCCATAGTTGAAAAAACGTAATAACCCACAGACTCAATTACGCCGAATATCAGCCCGGCGACGTATGCGCCTAAGATAGAGCCCAAGCCTCCCAAGACTGCTATTACAAATCCTATAAGCGTGTAGGGCCCGCCCATGTACGGGTTTATCCCCACTGGGATAAACAACGTAAGGAGGACGCCGCCCATCGTTGTAAGCCCAATGCCCATAGCCGCCGCGGCGGCGTATATCTTCTCCACGTCGATTCCCACCACTTGCGCGCCCACGGGGTCTTGCACGACGGCTCTAATCGCCCTGCCTGTGTACGTCCTACGTATAAAGTAGTCTATGGCCAAGGCGGTGATCAACGCAACTACGGCACCGGCGGCCTTAGACCACTCCACCTCCAAGCCGCCTATGGAAAAGCTACCCGTACTCCACCTATACCCCACGAAGTCGGGGCCCCAGATGATACGGGCGACTTCTGCAATTAACATACTCATGGCAAACAGAGCCACAAGTGTGTGGAGCTCGCCTATTTTTCTCAACGGCCTGACCACTGCTAAGTAAGTCAAGTAGCCCAACAACGCGCCCAAGGCCACACCTGCCACCGCCGACGCGAAGGGGATTATGTTAAAACTTGTAAATAGTAGATAGGCCGTGTAGGCGCCCAGCATTATAAAAGCTCCGTGGGCCACGTTCGCCACTCTTAAAACTCCAAAAATTAGGCTAAGGCCCAGTGTCGCCAGGCCGTAGATAGAACCTATGATAAGGCCGGAGATGAAAAAAGGAAGTATGTCCATTACTTACAGACAGCCCCACCCTGCTTGGCCTCCCAAGTCTGTACTGGATACGACAACTTGCCCTCCGCTACTGCGGCGGGCCAGACCGTAACTCTGACGCCGTTTTGCCACTGGGTCACCACCATGGAGTGTGCCACGTTTAGGTTAGTGGCGGGGTCTAGCTTAAACTCTGAGAAGAACGTCATAAACCTGGCGTTTCTCAACACGTTTAAGACCTTGTCGGAGTTTACAGACTGCGCCTTCTGGACGCCGTAGAGAATCGCTAACACGCCCTCCGCGGCCCAGGCGGCGTGGTAGCCGGGGTCCACCTCCTGGCCGCCCATCTGTTTTGCCACTTGTTTAAAGTAGGCGATGAACTCCTCCCTTGTTGGGCCAAACCACTCCACGCCTCTCTGCTTCGCCAAGTCTGGGCTGTACTTTACGCCAGGCTCCCAGTGCGAGGGCCCCACTATACACTCAGCCAAGTTCTTAAGCGAAGAGTAAAACTCGGGGACGAGGGGGGCCACCGACAGGGCAATGAGCTTGGCGTTTACCTTCTGCTCAGCTAATTGTTGCACAGCCAGCTGCCCGTCGGCGAAGTGCGACGCCACAATAATTATGTCGGGGTTGGCCTGCTTGACTTTTAAAATCTGCGGGGTCAAGTCCTTAGGGGTGGAGGGGTACACCTCGTAGACTACCACTTGTAGCCCGAGCTTCTCGGCGTATGCCTTCGCCCCCTCTGCCACCTGTCTGTTAAACTCGCTGTCTCTGTACAAAATTGCCACAGTCTTAACATTGGGGTCTGCCTGCTTCACCATGTCTAAGACCGGCACCATGTACTGGCTGGCCACGGCGGCTACGCCGAGGACGTACTTAAAGCCTTGTTGAAATATGCGGTCCGACGAGGCGCCTACCACTGCCATCAATACGCCGTACTTCTCTGCAATAGACGACACGCCGAGGGCTAAGTCAGAGCCGTAGGGGCTGAGGAGGAAGTGGACTTTTTCTTGTGTTATTAGAGACTCCGTTATGCTCTGCGCAAGTTCTAACTTAGACTCGCTGTCTTTGTACACAAGCTTCACCTTGACCTTCTTCCCGCCGCAGTCTATGCCACCGCGGTCGTTGACCCAGTTCACCACTGCAAGGGCTCCCCAAAGCGAGTACTGGCCCTCCGCGGCGTATCTCCCAGATATCGGCATCGCGGTGCCTATGACAATCGTGTCGGGGCACTCAGAAGGGGCCGTGGTCGTAGGCGAGGCGGTGGTCTGTTGCGTGGTAGTAGTGGCCGTGGTAGTTGTGGTTGTGGTCGTGGGCTTAGTCTGAGTCGCGGGGGGCGGGGCTGCGCCTGGGGCTGAGAGAAAAACCAAAGGGCTGCCCCCAGCACCACCAATACCGCAACTACTGCCGCCGCTAGGACTTTCGACGACGCCATATGAAACTTTTTTCGCATGTTTAAATACATAATTTTGTAATTATATATCACAATGATTTTTACCTTTTTAGAGGTTAGTAGAAACGTCCAGTGACGTACTTCTCCGTGAGCTCGTGCCTCGGCCTTGTGAATACCTCCTTGGTTGGCCCCGTCTCTACGATCTGGCCCCTGTAGAGGAAGGCCACGTAGTCGCTTACCCTCGCCGCCTGCGCCGGGTAGTGGGTGACCAATACCACCGTCCTCTCCTTTTTCATTTCTAACATGAGCTCCTCTATCCTCGCCGTGTTTTCAGGGTCGAGGTTTGCAGTGGGCTCGTCCATTAAGATCACGTCGGGGTCGAAGGCGAGGGCCCGGGCTATGCACAGCCTCTGTTGCTGGCCGCCCGACAGCCTGCCGGCTGGCATCTCAAGTCTGTCCTTCACCTCTTCCCACAGCTGCGCCTTTTCCAAGGCCCACTTGACTCTAGTAGGTATCTCCCGCTTAGGCAGGAGCTTGTTTAGCTTCAGCCCCAGCGCCACGTTTTCGTATATCGACAGCGTGGGGATTGGGTTGGGGATTTGAAAAACCATCTGTACTCTCTTCCTTAGCTCCACCACGTCCATCTTAAACACGCTTACGCCGTCGAGCTTCACGTCTCCCTCCACCCTGGCCTCTGGGTACAGCTCAATGAGGCGGTTGATTACCCTCAGCAACGTGGACTTCCCGCTCCCCGACGGCCCCATGAGGGCGAAGATGGAGTTTTTAGGAATTTCCAAGTCCACCCCCCTGAGGACTTCCGCCTGCCCAAAGCGTAGCTTAAGGCCCTCAATGGCCACAGCCGACATAGGCCCCCCACTCCCTGGTATTAAAAGTGTTCATCCACCGCGGAGCCTCGCCACGAGGAAGAGCGCTAGGACTATTGTCAACAACACGGCGGATGCGCCGTATGCAGAGGCGATTTGCACCTCGTAGGGGGTCTGCGCGGCGTACCACACCCAGAGGGGCACCGCGGCGGTGGGCTCCGTGAAGGGGGCGTAGTAGATGTTTCCAAACGCCGTGAACAACAGGGGGGCTGTCTCCCCCGCTATTTTGGCCGTGCCGAGCAACGCGGCGACTAACACCGCGCGCGACACCGCCTTCCTCAAGACCACAAACACAGCTTTAAACTCGCTCCCGGCCAACGCATAGGCGGCCTCTCTCAGGGGCTGTTCTATCGAGGCGTAGGCCGACGCCGTGAACAAGGCCACGTATGGGGCCATGACCACCGCCAGCGCCAGCGAGCCGGCGTATGCGTTGAACTGGCCGAGGGGGCCGACGAATTGGCGTGCCCAGTCGCCCACGAGAGCGGCTAAGGAGTGGGCGAGGCCCCTTAGCCATTCGTTAAGCTGGCCTCCTGCGAACACTGTAAACAACGTGTAGACAAAGAGGCCTATTGTTATCGTGGGGAACTCCACTAGTATGTTCACGCCGGCTCTGGCCACGCTGGCGAAAAACTCTTTTCTAAACTCCCCCAGGTAGACGCCTATGGGGAAGCCTACGGCGAAGCCCAGCAACGCCCCCAGGAGGGTCATGTATAAAGTGCCCACAAGCTGAGGGCCTATGCCCCCCCTCTCGTCGTAGGGGGCGGGCGGCAGGTCGGTGAGGAAGTTGAGCCCGCCTAGCTTTACGATGGCTGGCACCCCCTTTATGTATATGTCTGCAACTATGAAAAACAGCGGCGTCACGGCCAGCGCCCCAAGCACGGCGAAGAGGGCCAGGCCCAACTTGCTTACGACGTGCCTATTCATATCTGCCACCGCCTTAGTATGTACAAAGCCGCCGCGTTTATGGCCACCCCCAAGGCCGCCAGGGCCAGCGCACCTGCGAAGAGCACGGGCTCCATATACGTATAGCTCTGCGCGTTGGGGAACTGCAACGCTATAAGCGACGAGATTGTTATGCCGCTTTCCCAGGGCGTCGTCGTAAACCTCGAAAAGTTCCCCCCAACCACCATGGCCACGGCCACCGTCTCCCCCATGGCTCTGCCCAAGGCGAGGAAGAGGCCTCCGAATATGTAGTTTCTCACATACCTCAGCTTTAAGACGACGGCCTCGAACTTTGTGGCCCCCATGGAGTATATCGCCTCTTCCACCACCTTTGGTATGAGCGCGTAGCCCTCTCTAATCACAGCCGACGCGTAGGGGGTGACCATGATGCCGAGCAAAACCGCCGCTGTGAGCAACGTGTAGGGCGGCACTAACACGTCGAGCCCCACCGCCTTGGCCAGAGAGGTAAGCCCCGCCCCGAGGGCGGGCCCCAGCACGAAGAGCCCCCACAGACCGTACAACACGGTGGGCATCGCAGCGGTGAGGTCTACTAAAGAGGCGAAGAGCCTCGCCAAGCGCGGAGGCAGGAACTCGTTGATTGTAACCGCCGCCCCGACGGCCAGCGGCATGGCGATGCCGAGGGCAATAGCCGACGTGATTAAAGTGCCCACTATTGCCTGGGCGAGGCCGTACTTCTCCCTCACCGGGTCCCACTCGGCCGTGGTAAAAAGGGCGGGTCCGTAGCGAACTAGGGCTGGGTAAGCCTTTATCAAAAACACGGCCACGAGAGCGGCGATCAAGAACAGAGACACGAGCCCAAATAGCCTAATACCTACTTTGAACCGTATGAGAGTGAGTACAAAGGCAGATACAAAGTACGTGACGGGTAGGAGTAAGAGCAAGACATCTAGCATAAGGTAAAAAAGGGGGGTTTTTTAAGGCTTTACTTGGTCCAAGGCCTTGAGCCCCATCTGCGCAAGCTCGGCCGGTAGCGGTATGTAGCCCTCCACGACGTACTCAGGCCTCTGCCCCTCGGTTAAGACCCACCTAAAGAACTCTCTGAGCAGGGCCGCCCTAGTCGCCGCGTCTGGGTAGCCCTCCCCCGCGTAGTCCTTCCACAGGTACACGTAAGTGAAAGATAGGAGGGGGTAGCCTGTGGGCGGGTTTGACAGCTCTACGCTCACTGGGTTCCAGTCGGCGTCGGGCGCGGGGGGCGAGCCGTATTTGTTCTTGTAGCGCTCCAAGCCGGCCGCGGCGCCTTGCATCACCACATCCGCCGAGGGGAAGTAGTACCGCCTGTCGTTGTCGTTTCTAATGTACGCCACGCCGCCCACTTTGTCGTACTTGTCCCTGTTCTTCGCCCAGTAGGCATACTCCACATAGCCGACGGAGTACTGGTTCTGGATGACGGCTTGGGCCACCCCCTCGTTCCCCTTGGCCCCCACGCCCTTTGCCTTCTCATCGGCGGGCCACTTCACGGTGAACCCCCACCCCACCGTGGAGTTCCACGGCTGGTACGTCTTGCTTAAGTAGAGGGTAAACGCCGCGGTGGTGCCGGAGCCGTCGCTTCTATGCACCGCCACTATGTCTCTACAGGGCAACTTGTCGGCCAGCCCCGGGTTGACGGCCTTTATCCGAGGGTCGCACCACTGTTTTACCTCGCCCATGTAGATAAGCGCCAGAAGCTCCGAGGTGAAGTTGAGGTACTTGCCGGTCTTCTCATAGGCCACCTCAGGCACGTTATAGGCGATGACAATAGAGCCGATAATCACCGGGAACTGCACTACCCTCCCCTTCACGTCCTTGAACTTGTCGCTGGGCATAGGCACGTCCGAGGCGCCGAAGTCAAGCTTTTTTTCCAAAAACTGGGCCGTGCCCGCGCCGGACCCGATGCTTTGGTAATTTACCTGAACGGCTCCCTTGGTAGCTTCGTAAAACCTCCTCGACCAAGCCACAAGCTGAGGGTTAATAAAAGTAGAGCCGCCCCCCGTGATGGAGCCCTTAAGAGAGGGCTGAACAGAGGGCTGTGTAGGGCTGGGCGACGAAGATTGAGCCGGCGACGTCTGCGTTGGGCTTGTAGGAGAAGACTTGCCTCCTGCTGTGCCAGCTATAATCACGGCCGCTACTACTGCAATAATAACGGCGAATACCACGAGTATTGTCCTGTTAGGTTTGATGCTTTGCTTAGCCATGGGCGTATATTTTCATCAAGATTTACAAGTTTTTCGTATGAATCTATTTGGTTCGCCACACGGGCTCGCTCTTTGCGCATTCTTGATTTCGTATGAAACTTATTAATACTAGGAGGAGTTCCCACTGCCGTGGAACTAGACAGGCGCCGTGTCATACGAATTAGAGGCTCCTACGTCGTGTACTTGCCGAAGCGGTTTATGTCCAGGCTGGACCCCGCCGAGGTTGAGGTCTTCTGGGAGGACGACTTTGCGGGCGTGAGGCCGGTTGCAGCTACTAAATATGTAATAGAGGGGGGCGAGCAGGCGGCCTTGCTCCTCATAAGCGCCTACGTGTCAGGCCTTGACGACGTGATTGTAAAGGCCCGGCTCGACGTGGTAAATAAGGCCGTTGCCAAAATATACGCAGAGGTCAGAGAGGCCGAAGGTGGGTACTACGTAAAATTCGTAGACAAATACGTCGACAAGGCCGTCGTGGTAGACCGCATGTACCAATCCCTCGTCTACGTCCTCTCTGGCTTGGCCAGGGGCATCGCCGATAGGAAGGCCCTCGCCGCCGTAGACGACGAGGTGGACAGACTGCGGCTGGTGGCGAACAGGCTGTGCGCCAAGTACCCAACGCCCAGTTGCGCCTTCTACGTCCAGCTGGCAAGGTACTTCGAAAGGGCGCTTGACCACGTCGTGGATCTCTACGACGAGAGGCCGAGACAGGAGCTATGGACGGCGCTGCTGGACGCGGCGGAGGAGCTGGGGAGGGCGAAGGACCGGGGGGTCGCGGCGTTGTTGCGTTACGTGGAGACCGCCCCAAGCACGAGGTTCAAGGCGGCGCAACTGGCCAGAGGCGAACTACAGACGCTACACGCCGCGCGGATAGTAGACTACCTCATCAACGCCGCTGAGGTTTACCTAGACCTTGCGGTGTACAAGCGGGGGGCCGAGACTGAGAAAAAGAGCATTCAATCCGTCTAGCGTTCCAAGTCGATGCAGACCTCTACGCCTGGGGGCGTGTACCTGCGCAAACTGGCGCCAGGCACAAGCTGTCAAGCGCCTTCAAGACCCCCCAATCCGCGGCCACATACACGCCCTCCACATGGCCAGGCGGCACCAACTGCCTAACCCCGCCCTGAATTTTTAAACACAGGCGGCGCCGCCTCTACAGCGCGCCGTCGAGATGATGTCTAGGCGGCCTCCTCCGACTCTTAGCTCACACAAGGGAGCTTCGCCACAGGTGGGTACACACCCGGTGCGCCCAGCTGAGCCGGGTGAGGCATCTAACTGGCCGCCAAGCGCCTGCCGGCCTAAACTCTCTGTCCAACAGCCACGCGCGCTACCTCCGCACAGCAAGCCTCTAGGTGGCCCGGCCTCGCCGGCGAGTCTAAGCCCGCCGACACAAATACCCGCCCGGCGTTTCACGCATCTACGGCATAAGGCCGCCGCTGAAGGCCTCCGACTAACCAAAAACTGCGCAACCGTCAGTACGTGCGAATGCAAGGCGGCCAGCCGCCGCACGCCGCCGCAGGAAGTCACCCTCACCCCCATGAAGCTTAGCCGGCCCGCTTGAGCTTCATAAAATTACGGACAGCTCCTCGCCCTATCCACCACCCACCCCGCCAAGAGGTCGGCCAGCTGTATCCCCGGCACCTTGTGAGAAGGCCTCGCCACCGCCCTGGGAAACTTGTGGGGGTGTGCCAGCCCCTCGTCAAGCACGTACAAATCGGCGTCTATGCCGGTTAAGAACCTCCAGAGCTGCGCCTCAAACACGGACTGATCCACGTAGTGCACCACCACCCACCTGGTCTCCAGTCCACTTAAGACCGACACGGCGAGCTCTTCGACCCGACCCCCCGCCGCTTCACAGCACGCCACTTCAACTCGCCGCCGACCTTCGCAGCCTTTTTAATCTGATCCACCAGGCCGGCACCCCAGTAGGCATAGCTCCCAGATACACGGGCCACCACAGCCGCCACAACCACACAGTTGCAAGGAGACTTCCTACCAGACTCGTCCACAAACATAACCCTCCGCACGCCCCCGGCAAAAAACTTAAATAAATACACACACAAAACCAAGGATGTGGGCGGGGATGCGGCCCCGAAAGGGGCACAAGCACCGCCTAAGCGTGCCGAGCGTTAACAAACGCCGGTGGTTAACAGTCCCCCGATGCATGGCATCCCTAAGGGCGGAGCCTTTGCCTAATTCGCTATTGAGGAGGCTTGCCGCGCCACATCCCCATCGCATAATGCCCCTACCTAAAGAGAAGGCTTGGGCCGGGGTTACAATCGGCCCGCCGGGATTCGAACCCGGGACCGCCCGTTATAGGGCCTGGGGGTTTTGTGAATGTGTCCCCCCAGGGGCTGTCTACAGCCGGGCGCTCTCGACCGCTGAGCTACGGGCCGTCTAGTCACATATTCATATCGGTTTTTAAGTTTTTCTGCCCTCTGTAATTATGCCACAGAGACTCCGCCAAGCGGTATGTCTCTTCGGGTCTGGCGTTGTTTTTCATACATGTCTGCAACGTGCCGTTTTCCATGACGCATAAGGTATCTGCGATGTACATGGCCTCGAAGGGGTCGTGTGTCACGTAGAGGGTGGCCACGCCTAGTTTTTTGACTACGTCGTTGAAGGCCTTTTTGTTTATCCAGTCTAGGTGGGAGGTGGGCTCGTCCATTAGGAAGGCGCAGGGCTTGGCCAAGAGGGCCGCCGCTAGGTTGACTAGCTGTTTCTGGCCTGTGGATAAGCCGCCGCTTCTGCCGAGGAGGTGTTTTATCCCGAGGGCCTCCACCACCTCCCCCACCTGGTCCTCCGTGCTGTGGAGCCTCGCCACGGCTCTTAAGAACTTGTCCACCCTCCCGGGGGGGTCTATCGGCACCGCCTGCACGTAGGCGAGGCCTCTCTTGTGTGGGGGGAGCTGGGAGACGTCTCTGCCGCAGGCCACCACGCGGCAGCGCGCCTTTAAGAAGCCGGCTACTGCGTCTAGAAGCGTCGTCTTGCCGGAGCCGTTTCTCCCCAGTATCACGACTACGGAGTTGACCTCAAGCCGTTGTACGTATACGCGGAAGCGGCCTCTGTAGGCTTCTAGGTGTTCTATCTGGAGAGCCATTTCCTCGCCACGTATGCAACGGCGAGGGTGATCCCTATCACTGCCAGGGATGCCCCGATGGCGGGCCCCACGCCGTAGATAAGCCACGCGTTGTAGATGTATATAGACGCCGTGGGGGGGTACGAGGCGAAGACCAGCAGTACTCCCAGCTCTCCAAAGCTCCTAATCCATGAAAAGACAAAGGCAGACGCCGTTGCGGACTTCATAGATCTCAGTAAGGCAACCTGTAGCCTAACCCCTGTGAAGCCCAGCGAGCGGAGGTAGACCTCTGCCCGCTCCTCTTTCAACGCGCCGTCGTATATGGAGAAGGAAATGGGCAACGCCATCACGGCCATGGCTATTAGCACTCCGAGGGGCTTGTTTAACACGTTGCCTAGCACGAACTCAGCCGCCGGACATGCGGCGGCCACGCCGCCTTGGCAGAGGGCTCTCGGCAGTGAGAAAGACGCCAGTAGCAACACCCCCACCGCAGTGGGGGGAACCACGGCGGGTACGTACAGCACGTACGCAAGCGCCCGCCAGAGGCCGCCGCGTCTAGCCGCCATTGCGGCAGATAGGCCTGGGACGAGCGAGGCCGCGGCGGCCGCGGCGCCGAATGCCGCGGTCAGCGCCAAGCTCTCCGCCAGGCCGGGCGGGGGCGCGTCGGCATACGCAAGAGGCAGAGCCAGCAGAAAGGCTACCAGGACGCCCGCCGAGGCGGCGACGACGGCCTTAGCGAATAAATCCATAGCTGGCCAAGTCCATGGAGCGCAGGGCCTCCACGACGCAGTCTCCTCTCTCTGTGAAAGAGGCCACGAACGCCTCGAAGTGCCCCACTTTTATCGTCTTGACCGCTCTGCCGGCCGAGTCTACGAAGTTGACGTAGATCTGGTAGGGCGGGTCTTGGGAGAAGTCGTAGGGGGGCTTGAAGACGTACACGTAGGCGGCCCCCCTAGAGTGGTTCGCCACGTACGTCTCCCAGGCGGCGCCTTCCCCCTCCTTCTTTAAGACGAGCCCCTTGTTTATTAAATACGGCACGTATGTAAATACGCAGTCTGCCTGCCCCGTCTCGAAGGCGCTCCAGGAGCCGTCGAGGTTCGGCGTGACCAAAGTCTTCGCCGTGGAGGGCAAGTTGAGGGGGACCGTGATATTGACCCCAGAGGGCGTATTGACGAACTTGACCCCCAGCGCCTCGTACTTGTAGAGAGGCGAGGCCAGCCCCGCCTTTGCGGCCATCCACACGAAGGCGAGTTCTCTGTACCCAATGGGGGCCTTGTTGGGGTCTGCCAAGGCCGTGGTTAGGTTTGAGAGGTCTTGGAGGGCGTTTATCGGCCTTCTGCACGCCAGCGCCAGTTTAAACCTCCCCAGGGAGTACATCTGCCGGGCGTTCTTCACCTCTGCGCCGAGCTCTATGTCCACGCTGGCGAATAGGTCCGGCACGTTTCCCTGTTGGATGCGCCTCAGCCCCTCGACGCTGCCTATGGACTGGACGCCCTCCGTAGACAGCCCGGCCTTTGCCGCGGCGTCTTTTACCACTTTGATAAGCGTAGGCGCCACGTACCCCACGAACGGCCCTGTGCATTTGGCGGGCTGAGACGGCGGCTTTACGAGCGTCAGAGCTGCGATAAGCGCCAGTACGGCCACAGTCCCCATAATCATATATATCCGCCTCACGTCACATCAAGAAAGCACGCGCTCTTAAGCCTTTCTTAAGTATTAAATATATTATTACAAACGTTTTTTGAAAATTATGTTATTTAAAAAT
>JAVZUI010000023.1:0-27320 GCA_038879095.1 Pyrobaculum sp.
AAAAATGGTATAATCTTTAAATAAAGTAAAATTAGAGGGGTACAAAGCAAGAGTTATAATCACCGAGGTTTTCACCGGCGTGAGGAG
Organism: Pyrobaculum sp.; assembly: GCA_038879095.1. GTDB lineage: Archaea > Thermoproteota > Thermoprotei > Thermoproteales > Thermoproteaceae > Pyrobaculum. Next base: position 88 of record JAVZUI010000023.1, read on the forward strand.
GCTTATCGTATATTCAAAGGAGTGGCGTAGCGACGAGTTGCTTCGCCTCTACAAGTCTATGTCTGTGCTGTTACAGAGGCAGAGGGCGTACATCGTGGAGAAGGTCTTAGAGCTCTCCCCCGGCCGGGTTCTTGCGTTCACCTACCCCTGCGGGTGGCACGGCGACTTGCTTTTCCTCGCCCCCTACGTGGTGGCCATGGGGCCTTTTGAATACGACGAGGTGGTAGACTTGGTGGTCTCGTTGCCCGACCGAGTGGCCTTCACGGTATTAGAGGGGGCGTGGAGCGTGGAAGAGGTTTTTAAAGAGTTCGGCCCCTTTGACGTAGGCGTCGCCTGTCAGGGCCCGCCTCTCCCCAACGTCAAGCGCTACGTGTGGAAGCTGGTGGTCGCCAGGATAGGCGGCCCCCTAGGCCAAGTGTTAGAGGCCATCTACCGGCCCGCGGAGACGGAGGCGGACGTATATATAGACGTAAGTTTTTAACTACACAACGCGGGCTGTGCATGTCTTGCGCAGACCGCGCGGCGGAGACGTTTAGGAGAGTCTTCGGGGCTGAGGCGGTGGTGGAGGTGGAGGAAGCCTCCGAGGAGCGGGTAACGGCGAGGTTTTCGGGCAACATGTGCTACACCTGCGGGACTTACGACTACTTTGAGGACTTTGCCTACGCGTTGTCAGACTGCGCCGGCGAGGAGTGGGGAGTGGAGGAATACCGACAAATGGCGGACGGCAGCTACCGGGTAGTCTTCAAACCAAAGAAAAGCATTACAAAGAGGGGCAGGCACGTGAAAGTTATAATCTACGGCCAGGCCTACGACGTATTTCTCTGACCCCCAAAGGTTTTCTTTACTACCGGGGCGGCGCGCGTCTCCGCCCAATCCAGCGCCAAGACGCCGGAGTAGCCTCACCACTATCTGCAGGGGCCTCCAACGAGTAGAAGAGACGCGGGCCCAGAGGGGGGCGCCGCAGATTGGCTTATTCGCTCCTGCTCGGCGTCATCCCGTTGTGAGGGTTTCGCCGTGGGGCCTCACGCCAGCGGCGGTTGCGCGTCTTCTATTTATACTAGTCTGAATAGACTAGTACTATGAGAATAATTCTTAGGCGGAGGGAGTGTCCCGACCTGAGCCGTGGGGGCGAGTGGCTCCTCGTATATGGGAGGAGGAAGGTGGGCAAGACTACGCTTATAAGACAGTGCGTCAAGCACGACGTCTATATGTTGATTACGCGCACTGGGAGGGCTCTGTTAGGAGGCGACGCCGTCGGGTTAGGAGAGGCGTTTAGAGAGGCGGAGGCCGTGTTGCGGAGGGGCGGCGTTGTCGTCATCGACGAGTTTCAACGCCTGCCGCCGGACTATCTAGACGTGGTCTCCTCATGGCCTAGGTCAGGCGTCTTAATAGCGGCTGGGTCCGGGCACAGCGTGGTTGAGGACGTCCTCTCTAGAGGTAGCCCTCTGCTAGGCCTACTTCTGCCCTACAAGGTGGACATAATTGCGTATAGCGACGTCTTGGCGCAAATAGAGGACCCCGTCCTGTCGGCCATATACCGGGACCCCTGGGTAATCCCCCACGTGGACTCGGTGGAGGACCTGCGGAACAAGGCCCCCCAGCTCTTGATGGTGGCCAAGGGCCTAATCGGGGAGGTCTTCACAGACGAGAGGAGGGAAGCCGCGGAGACCTACTGGAAAATACTACTACACGTAGCGGAGGGCCGGTGGAAAAGCACAGAGCTGGCCGGCCTCCTCGCCCTTAGGGGCGGCCTTGCCTCCGTTTCGTCTATGTTGAGCAAGCTGGCCCAGATAGGTCTCTTGAGGGGGATACCCACGTTGGGCAGAGAGAAGTACTACGTGGTTAATTCGCCTGCGCTGTCCCTAGTCCTCTACGCCGAGGCTAAATACGGCATCGGCGACACAGAGGCCCCGCCTCCCGAGTTGCCGATAGGCCGAGAGATACAGTTCTCCGTTGGGGAGCTGTTGGCCGAACTACACGACGCGGCTCTCCACTACTCTCCCCGAGAGGACGTAGACGTGGTGTTGGTTAGAGGCAGGAGGCGTGTGTGGGCGTATGAGGTGAAGATGGGGCCGATCACGCGGAGGGAGGCAGTCGAGGCCGTGGCCAAGTTAAAAAAAGTGGCCGAGAGGGCAGGCCTAGTGAGCTTGGCCGAAACTCCGCCCGACGTGGCAGACGCCTCGTTGGGGCCAAGAGAGCTGATCGAGGCGGCGAGACAGATCGCGAGGAAGCACGGCATCTTTTAACTAAGAACCATGCATATCCGCATAGAGACGGCCACGTCCTGAAATTCAGAAAACAACTGGACCGGGGCCGTTTTTGACACGGAGATACCTATGGACGCAGTGGCGTAGGCGGACCGCCGGCACCCGAGAATATCTGTCGTTTAGGTGCCGGCCCTCGCATGGATGTAAGCGCCACTACACTGCTCACGCCGCGGCCGCCGTCCCGCGGAAAAGGGGCTATTGCGGCGGAGGAGTTATGTGTAACACAGGCTTAGGCTTATACGGCTCCTCTAGGTATTTGACCTCGTCGTCTGTCAGCTTGACGTCTAACGCCCCGACGGCCTCCTCGAGGTGTTCCACCTTGCTGGTCCCTATGATGGGTATTACGCCTTTGCGGAGCACCCAGGCCAGCGCGACTTGAGTGGGCGTCACGCCCTTGTTCTTAGCCACCTCTATGACCCTCCTCACGATCTCGTTGTTCTCGGGGAACCTATTGGTGTCCATGTAGAGCACCGCGGCGTAGAAGCCGGTGCTGGGCTGTAGGCGCGGGTTGTCTTCTGGCGGGACCAGCCTGCCGTCCTTGAAGTACCTCCCCGACAGCACCCCGGCGGCGCTGGGGCTGTAGGCCATATAGGCTATGTTGTGGGCCTTGCAGAACGGTATCATCTCCCTCTCCTCCTCTCTGTACAGGAGGTTGTAGGGCGTCTGGGTGCTTACGAACTTCTCGTAGCCCTTCATCTCAGCCGTGAAGTACATCTTGGCGAACTGCCACGTCCACATGCTGGACGCCCCTATGTACCTAACTAGGCCCTGCCTAACCAAGTCGGTCAGAGCCGATAGGGTCTCCTCAATCGGCGTGTCGTAATCAAACCTATGTATTTGGTACAGATCCACGTAGTCGGTCTTAAGCCTCCTCAGCGACTCCTTTATCTGCCACATTATGTGCTTCCTCGAGAGCCCTCTGTCGTTGGGGCCGTTGCCCACGGGGAAGAAGACCTTAGTGGCCACTACCGCCTCCTCCCTAATGCCCTGTATGAACTCCCCCAAGATCTCCTCGCTTTTGCCCATCGAGTACACATTGGCAGTATCAAAGAAGTTAATGCCGAGGTCCCAAGCCCTCTTTAAGACCTTAAGGGCCTCGTCCCTTCCGACCACCCAGCTGGGGCTACCGTAGAGTTGCAGTTTCGGGTCTCCGAAGGACATAGTGCCCAAACATATCTTTGAAACCTTGACGCCAGACCATCCGAGACGGACATATTCCATAACTGTGTTGGCGTCCAACTATTTATTTTTAGTAGACAAACGCCCACGGTACGGAAGGGCGGGACGAAATACTACAGCCGGCGGGCTGACTATAGTGTATAAGCAGAGATGATGTGAAACCGGAAAAGTCTTGAAGTAGGGCATCCACGTCTTCTCCTAGGCCACATGATTGTGACTAGTCCTGAAGGAGCCTCTCGAGCTCCAGCAAGTCCCTGAGATGTAACTTTATGGTCCGTCTTGTCAAATTATCGAAAAGTTGAGCCCGCCCTGTCTACCCTAGGGCTTTCAACACGTGGTCCTTGGCTCCTAAGGACTCCAAGTCCACCAACTGTTGTGACCCCTGGCGAGATATAGCCCACATGCGGATACCACTTAGGCCATCGAACCTCGTCAAGAGCCAATTGAGGCGGCAAGACGTGCCGCCCGAAGCGTCCTTTATCGGTAGCCACCGCACCGGCGGCCAAGCCCACCGAAAGGCATGTGCAGAGGCCGACATCCTCGTCAAACACGGCACGAATGTGGATAGATTTTCGGCTAACGGCCGTAAAGCTTGACGCTTCAGCCACTACAGAGCCGACATAGAAGGAGTTGAGAAAGGGGGAGTAAGCCGTCCGTACATAGGTGAGGGTAATGGTGGCGGGCCCGATGGGATTTTTAAGCGGGCTGGTGCCCCGAACCCACGACCTACGGCTTAGAAGGCCGCCGCTTTGGACCGGGTCGTCCGTCTATCCAGGCTGAGCTACGGGCCCTCTGTCTGCTTATAATGGAGGTTTTTTAAGTTTTCCAGCGGAGGTTCGCTTATGTTATCCACACCCTGGCTCTGCGGAGGATTTCGACGAAGTCTTCTAAGTCTAGGCCGGAGATCTTCTGCGCAAGTCTTAAGTCGCCTGTCTCTATGAACAACTTCACGGCACCTCTTACAGGCGGCGGCAGGCTTTCTATAAAGGCCCAGTCGGCCTCCCTTCTTCTCAACTCGCGCAACTCGGCCTCTCTTTCTATCAGCCACTCGGGGACGCTCATAGGCCATATGTCACCCAGCGTTTTGAGTATCTAGCCCAGTCTATTAGGAAAGACGTGTCTGCCACGGCTTCAGTTGACATGGGGAATTCTGGCCCTAATCCTCAGCTCGTTGAACTCGTCTACTGTCAACCCCGCTATTTTTGCTGCCATGTACAAGTCGCCTGTCTCTACGTAGAACTCCAGGGCAATTCTAATCTTAGGGGGCTGGCTTTTGATAAACTCCCAGTCAGCCTCCCTCCTCCTAATCTCCCTGGCCTCGACTTCTCTCTCCACCAATTCGCGTACGTCCACAGACTTATATCACGTCATTTAAATAAAGTAGCGGAGCCAGTGGACTGCGGCTTCTGCCACATATGACGTAGTTGCCGAGACTGCGGCGGTGAGACCCGCATAGATAAGGAAGGCCTTGCCGTAGTCCAGCCGGAGTAGCCACGTTATAAACGCGGTGGGCATGGCGCCGAGAACAACGGCAGAGGCAACCAGCGCCGGGTAGCCGACCAAGCCTGCCCTCCACTCCCTCAGCTCTGCCAGCCTTCTTACAACTCTAATAAACTTCTCCGACTTGTTTAACATCTCGTAGGTAACTCCGTAGAGCCCCACCAAGGCAGTCCACGTGGCCAGAAAGGCGCTTGTGCGGTCGGCGCCTAACGCCACCAAGGCGGCGGGGGCAAACAAGTCCAGCGCAAAGAAGGATGGGTAGAACCACAAGAGGCTATCCCACATGGCTACGACGTGGATCGACAACAACGCCGTGTATAAGTAAAGCCGCACTGCCACCACTTGTTGGGCATTTTTATGGTTGAACGACAGATATATACCTATGTAGTTACTACATAGGTATGGTGTTTTTAGACAGACCTGCGGAGTCTTTAGACGAGCTGTTCGACAGAGAGCGGGAGGTGGCGCAGCTAGCCTCTGCGGTTAAAGACAGAGCCGCCGTGTTGGTGGTGGGGTTTAGGAGAGCGGGCAAGACGTCGCTTGTTAAAGCGGCGACTGGCGGGGGGCCTAGGGTGTACATCGATGTGAGGGCTTTTGAGGATAGGGGCTACGTGACTTATGACGACTTCCTCACGTTGTTGTCTAAGTCCCTGGCCCCACTCCTCCCTAGGTATAAGAGGCTGGGCGAACTGCTGAAAGGCGTTCGAGGCGTAAACGTGGCGGGCGTAGGCGTGGAGTTTGAAAGAGGGAGGGAGGCCCCAAGGTTTGTAGAGCTGTTAGAGGCCTTGGACAGGCTGGGTGAGGAGAGGGGGGAGAGAGTAGTGCTTATTCTCGACGAGGCGCAGGAGCTGGCGAAAATGAGGGGGAGGACCCTACTGCCGGTGCTGGCCTACGCCTACGACAACCTGCGCCACTTGTCGATAGTCTACACGGGCTCTAAGGTGGGTCTTCTCGCCAGGTTTTTAAGACTCAGCGACCCTGAGTCGCCACTCTTCGGCAGGTACTTGGAGAGGATTGAGGTAGCGCCGTTTTCCCGCGACCTATCTTTGAGGTACCTAGAGGAGGGGTTCGCCGCCGCTGGCGTGAAAGTTGAGAATAAGATACTGGAGGAGGCGGTGGATGTCTTCGACGGGATTGTGGGGTGGCTTGCCCACTTTGGGCTGAGGGCGTTGCGCAGCCCCCAAACGGCTGTCCAAGAGACTTTGTCCTACGCCGTCCAGGTGGCGGAGTCTGAGTTCTGCCGGTTCGTGGAGTACATGGGTAGCCAGAGGTATGTGTACGTGGTGAAACTCGCCGCGCATGGGGCCAGGTGGTCGGAGGTAAAGCGGTACCTAGCCGCCGTAGAGGGGCGGAGAATCACCGACGCGGAGGTGACCAAGTTGCTCAAAAACCTTGTCGACTACGGGTTTTTAGAAAAAAGAGGCGACTTATACGCCGTGGCAGACCCCGTGTTGAGGCGTGCGGCGGCTGAGTTGAAATGCCGCACGACGCGGGCTCCCTGGACCTCGGCGTTAACTCCCCCATGTTAAAAGCGATATTTCAACTCTCCCGCATTAACTCACGTCGTGATAGTTGAAATAATACAGGTTAACTCCGGCCGTTTCAGATCGGCGCTTCCCAACGCAGTGTTAGCTCGGGCAGACTAACACACTTGACAAACATAAAAGAGTAAAAAACACAAGCCTAAACACCTACTCTGTCTACCTAATTAAACACGAAACATAGTGATATCTATGTACTATACAATTTTGAATAGGGTACACCACATTATTAAATAAGGTGACTACCCTGTCCGACTTTTTAATAGGTGGCTATACTACTAATTTCTTAGGTGTGTTCTTTTTGTAAGTCACCATTTATGTGGCTCGGCCTCCCCGGCGGCGGCTATTTTTAACCTCTCCAAGCCGCCGATTTGTCTAATTATCGCGGCCACAGACCTGGGGACGAGCTCCTCCCACTGGGGGTCTCCCCGTAGGATCAACTCCCTCACCCTGGTCGAGCTGTACCTCTCTCTTTGGTACATCGGCTGTTGCCTCACCTCGTAGCCAGCCTCTTTGAAGAGCATGGCTACGAAGGGGTTGCCGGTGTAGACGACTTGGAAGGGCGGGGCGTAGGACTTAACCCTCCCCAGCCACTCCCAGTTGTTCTCTACGTTTGGTATGGGGATTGTGACCACTCTGGAGAGGTCTACTCCTCCTTCTCTCAGCGCCTCGCGGAGCATCCAAATCCTCTCGCCAGCGGTGAAGGGGTCTTTAACGATGTAGTTAAACTGTGCCGAGCCCACTGCAATGACCAACTCGTCGACTTCTCCTAGGATTTCCCTCACGGCGTAGACGTGGCCCCAGTGGGGAGGCTGGAAGCGGCCGGGGAACAGCGCCCTTTTCATGCGAGGCCTAGGTAGAGCCTTCCCAGCTCTTTGTTTGACAAGAGGTCTTTTGCGCCTCCTTCGTAGGACACTCTGCCTGAGACTAACAGGTAGGCGCGGTCTGAGATCTCTAGGGCTTTTTTGGCGTTTTGTTCTGCCAGCACCACTGTGTAGCCCATGTCTCTGAGTTTTGTTATGAGGGCTAGGACCTCTGAGGCGAATTTTGGCGACAGCTGAGCAGTAGGCTCGTCAAATAGGAAGTATTTCGCGTCTCTTATCAACGCCATGGCCACAGCCACCATTTGTCTCCAGCCTCCGCTGAGCTCAAGCGCCCTTCTTTTCAAATAAGGCTTTATTGGAACGAGTTGGAGGACTTCTTCCACCTTTGCCTTGAACTTCTCCTCGTCGAGTCTGTATGCGGCCATGCGGAGGTTTTCCTCCACGGTGAGGTTTTGAAACACGTTTCTTACCTGTTGTAAATATGCCAGACCCATGGCCGCCCTGTCGTGGGGGGCTAGGCGGGTCACGTCTCTCTCCTCGAGTTTTACTCTGCCTGAGAAAATTCTCGCTATGCCGGCAAGCGCCTTGAGAAGAGTGGACTTGCCGCTTCCGTTTGGCCCGACGACTGCCGTGATTTGGCCCTTCTCAGCCACGAAGTTTACGTCGAATAAAACCTGCAACTTGCCGTAGCCAGCGTTAAGAGACTCGGCGACTATCATGACCCTAGGTATATCTCCACCACCATGGGGTCTGTGAACACCTTCCTTGGGGGGCCCTCGAGGACTACCTTGCCGTTGTGCATGAAGTAGGCGTAGTCCGCGTAGTCCACCGCCAGGTCTAGTCTGTGCTCGACGACTAGGAGGGCGACGCCGGAGGCGGCCACTTCTTTAAAACTTCTGAAAAGTTCCAAGGCGAGGGCGGGGTTTAAGCCCGCCGCCGGCTCGTCTAGAAGCAACACCCTAGCCCCCGCCATTAAGGCCCTGGCGAGCTCCAACAGCTTGAGCTGGCCTCCGCTTAGCTCAGCCGCGGGCCTGTCCCACATGTGGTCTAGCCTCACCAGCTTCAAATATGAGTACGCCTTTTCGGCCAGCTCCTTCTCCCTCTTGGCCCATCCCCACAGCTGGGGCTTCTCGTGGCGGAGGTATCCCGCCACGACGTTGTCTAACACGGTGAGCCGCTGGGCCACCCGGGGGGTTTGGAAAGTTCTAAAAATGCCAAGCCTACGCCTCTCGTAGGGGGGAAGTTTGGTTATGTCGCGCCCGTCGTAGATAACTCTCCCCCCGTCTGGGTAGAGGACTCCTGTCAAGACGTTTATTAGAGTCGTCTTCCCGCTGCCGTTAGGTCCGGCGAGGAGGGTGAAAAAGCCGGGTTTTACCTCGAGAGTGGCCCCGTCTAACGCCACGAGACCGCCGAATTTTTTAACTACCCTCTCAGCTTTTAACAATGGCCCAGATCTCATAGTCGGCGCTGTCTCTGTCGCCTGCGGCGTTGAGCTTCGTCAAGCCCGAGGCGCCAAAGTAGTTGTTAGCTACTTGTGGAAAGACTTGGTACACCTTTTCGCTGTCTGTGGAGTTGGCCTTTATGATCGAGTATGTGATTAGCCAGACGGCGTCGTAGGCGTTGTAGGCGTAGGAGTCTGGCTCTCTGTTGTACTGTTTTACTATGTAGCTCCTCACTCTGTCGTAGTAGGGGCTACGGGCCGGGGCGAATTTCGGACTTACAAACCCTCCCACCTGTACTGCAAACTCGGCCGCCGCCGGTACTAAAAGCTCCGACAAGCCGGTGGAGCCGTCTGCGCCGTACCACTTTACCTGTGTCAACTCCTTGTAGTTTTTCGCAGTGAGGAATATGGTCTGCAACTCCGCAAAGCCGAAGGCTACCACAGCCACTTTGTCCGCCCCGTATTTAGAAATGGCGTCTCTCACCTTTTGGGCCAAGACGCTTACCTCAGTGGAGAACTCCCCCTTCTGTGGGTCGTAGGAGGCCGCGCGTATTACCTCAAACCCCCTCTTAGATGCCACTGACTCTAGCCCGTTGACCAAGCCGTTGCCCCAGTCGTCGTTGCGCCATATGGCCACCGCCGCCTTGACCCCGGCGTCCTGGAGAAGCTTAGAAATAGCCTGGACTTGTTTAGTGTCGTCGGGAGGTAGCCTAAACACGTAGTCGTTGGGTATGGCAAGGGCGGGCGCCGTCGAGGAGATAGATATCATTAACAACTTGTTCTCGTCGGCGTAGGGCTTCATTGAGCGGACCTCGCCGGATGTCCTCACTATGTAGAACTTAACCCCTCTGCTGTGTAGAGCCTTCATCTGGTCAAGGGCCTTGGTGGGGTCAGCCGCCGTGTCGGCCACGACAACTCTTACCCTAAACCATGCGTTGATGCTTGATAGGTACGCGTTGACGTCTTGCTCCGCCAACCTCGCCGCGGCGGCCGCAAGCTCGCCTAGGGAGGCCAGCCTGCCGCTGAGGGGTTGCAACACACCTATCTCCACCACGGTGGGGGCGTTGGTGGCGGTGGCGTTTACTATCTTAGGGGTCAAGGCCTCCGGAGGAGGCTGTTGCACGGGAGGCTCTCCTCTCACCACGGCGTCTTGAGAGGCGATGTACATGCCCACAAGCTTCCAGCTATACTTAGCCGTGGCGTTGGCGGGAGTTGTAGTCGTCGCAGGCTTCGTAGTTGTGGGAGTCGTTGAGGCGGGCGTCGTGGTAGCGGCGGTAGTTCTTGTAGGTGTGGGAGTTGTTGCGGGGGGTGGGGAGGTGGTGGCTACTTGCTGAGAGGGTGTGGAGGCTAGCCACAAAGCCGCGATTATTATAACTATCGCCACGATTAGGCCGGCTATTATTGTTTTGTTCATGTCCGCCTACTCCACCCCGTATTTAAAGTTTAAGCTTTTTAAATTGTTCGAATCACCGCCTATGAAAAAGATATGGTTAATACTACTTGTTTGGATAGCACTGTCGTATATTTTTTGGCCAAGAGAGGTGCTTGACGCGTTGGTGTACTCCTCAGTCTTAATCCTGGCGTCTACTGGCTTAACTCTGACGTACCAGACCACGAAAGTCCCCAACTTTGCCCACGGCGTGTTTATAAATATTGGAGTAGTAACCGCCCTGACCGCTGCGCAGATATACGGCGTCATGCCCTACGCGGCCCTGCCCTTGGCGGCCGCCTTGTCTACTCTGGCAGCGATGGCCCTTTACCTTTTCCTACTCCCCCTCTACAAGAGGCAGGCATACCCCGACGTGATGATGATGGCCACCATGGCGTATAACATCGTGTTTATAGGCGTGTTGAACGCATACGCCGACTGGATCGGCAGATCTGCTGGGATATTTACAAGAGGCATTACTCTCAGGCCGTACGACGGAGTTGTGCTGGGGGTTCCCGCTGTGTACTTCGCCGCCCCACTGGCCGCCGTTGCCGTATCCGCGTCTCTATACCTGTTTCTAAACAAGACTAAGCTGGGGACCGCGCTTAGGGCCTCTGTGGAGAATGAAGAGCTGGCGAGGACCCTTGGCATAAACGTAGAGAGGGCATACGCCGTGGCTTGGGCTATTTCGGGCGCGGTGGCGGGCGCCGCCGGCGTCTTCCTCCCGCTTTACATAGAGGCGACTCCAGACGTCGGCTGGCTCCTCTTGGCTAGCTTCTTCGCCGCTAGTATAGTAGGCGGCCTTAACAACATATACGGCGCATTGGCAGGCGGCTTGTTGATGGGGTTTGTAGAAGTCGTGGGGACTCTCCAGTTTGCAGACTTGCTCAACGTAGCGTTCGGCATCCCGCAGTACGCAGTGACTGCCTACAGGCCGCTGGTGCCTTTACTCGCTATTGCGACCACTCTTCTGATATCGCCTAGGGGATTGCTCGGAAGATGAAAGCCCTAGCCGCGTCCGGGGCCTTGATATACGCCGCGAGTATTGCGTTAGTCGCCTTCACCGGAAAAAACGTGGGGAACTACATCCTCACCACGGTCACAGACGCGGCCATCTTTCTGATAATTACCCTCTCTCTCAACCTAGAGGCGGGGGTGGGTGGGATCCCCAACTTCGGGAGGGTGTTAACCGTAGCCCTCGGGGCCTATCTCGCAGGCGGCGTCGCCGGGAGGCTGGCCTTGTTAATCACCGGCTTAAACTTCGACTTCGTTGCGGACAACCCGGCTGCGGTGACGGCGTTGTTGAAATACATGTCTCAGTGGGACGCCGCCCTAGTCTTTATAATAACCCTCGCACTAGCCGCCGTGGTAGGCGCCGCGATAGGCGCCGCCACGTCACTCCCAGCCAGGAGACTTTCTGCAGACTACTTGGCCATAACCCTACTGGCGCTTGGAGACGTAGCTTACTACGTGGGTCTCAACTACACCCCACTGGTTGGCGGCACGCTAGGAGTAGCCGCGCCTCCGATATATGAGAGGTTATTCGGCGGCGGTCTCGGCAGAGCCGTAGGCGCCTTGGCCCTATCGCTTATCTTCGCCGCGTTGGTGTACTTGACAATTTCAAGGATTGTAAATTCGCCTTTTGGCCGCGTTTTAAAAATACATAGAGAAGACCCCGAGTTGGTGTCGGTGCTAGGCAGAGACCCCGCCGCCGTGCGTGCCTGGGCCATGGCCATCGGCGGCGCGGCGTCGGCCGTGGCGGGAGCTCTGTGGGCCTTCTACGTGGGGTCGGTACATCCCAGAGGTTTTGAACGGATAACCTTCACCTTCTACCCGTGGCTAATTATGGTGATGGGCGGAATGGGGAGCAACGTGGGGGTGCTAAACGGCGTGTTTATCTTTATCACAATTTACAGACTGCTAGACATATACAAATACGAAGTGGGGAGCGTGGTGGGCTTCGACCCCGTGTGGCTTGGCTACATATTATTCGGCCTCTTGGCAATGGCTTTGATAGTCCTACTCCCCCGCGGGATTGTGCCAGAGGAGACGAGACCCTACGCGGCCCCTTCAGAGAGTAAAAGTAAGCCCTCTTGACCCCGTCTGACGCCTGTAGGCTAGCCACTTGGCGTAGTAGTTTTTCAGCTTTTCCAAGTCTTTTGTAAAGAGGTCTCTAATGTCGTCTATTTGCAACAGTATCATGGCTATTCTGTCCAGCCCCCAGCCCCACGCCAAGACTCTGCTGTTTTTTACGCCCAGCGGCTCTGTGACCTCTGGCCTAAACACGCCCGCCCCTCCGAACTCCACCCACCCCAGGGTGGGGTGCTCCGCGTATACCTCCACAGACGGCGAGGTGAAGGGGAAGTAAGCCGGCCTGAACCTGACCTTGGTCATCCCAAGGGCCTTGGCTATTTCCTCCAACTGGCCGAGGAGGTGTTTAAAAGTGAGGCCGGGGCCCACCACTATTCCGTCTAGTTGGTGAAACTCCATGCTGTGCTTGGGGTCGAGCTTCTCCGGGCGGAAGACTCTCCCAATTGTAAACACCTTGTACGTCCCCTCACCTCTCTCGGCCAGCGCCCTGATTGTGGTGGCTGTGGTCTGAGTCCTCAACACGAGGTTAAGCGCCTTCTCCGCAGACCACTTATACCGCCAGCGCTCCTCGTGCATCTTGCCCACAGCCTCCAACAAGTGAGCCGGCGGCGTCTCCCTTGGGCCGCCCCACTCCACGTAGAAGGTGTCGTGCACCTCCCTGGCGGGGTGGTCCTGCGCCTGGAACAAGGCGTCGAAGTTCCAAAACTCCACCTCCAACACAGGGCCCCTCACCTCTTCAAAGCCTAGCCCCACCATCACCTCTCTTACGTAGTTTAAAAACTCGTTGAAGAAGTGCGGCACCGCCACGGGGTGCTCCGGAGGCTCTATGGAGAGGTCGAAGGGCTTGAGCACGTAATCCCTCCACCTCCCCGTGGCTATGTCCTGGCTGGTCAGCGCCGTCTTCACTTCTGCAAGCTTGACTGCGTCCAGCGGCACCGCCGCCTTTATGTATATCAAAGTCCTTTCTATTCTACGTATAAGCCTACGCCTCAAGAACTCTTGAATTAACTCCGGAGGCGCCGCGTCAAGCGAAGCAAGGGCCTTCTGCTTCTCCTCCACAGCTTTCAGAACCCTGCGGTACTCATCCTCGGCGAGCACCAGCTCCCTCCCCTTAGGCCTGACGCCGAGTTTCGCCAAGTTGGCAAGGGCGATGGGGGCCTCCGGGTGGTTTAGGTCAACGACACACCTCCCCCCCTGGCACACCGCGTTTTTGAGCAGTATGTATTCGGGCAGCCCCTCCCTAGCCCTGGCCTTGCCCTCGTCGGTGAGCTCGTAAGTGACCGCCACTCGTTTTTCCACCTGGAGCACCCCCTTGGCCCTGCCCTCTTCCACGTAGCGCATCAAGCTCTCTGGAGTGGTCCCAAGCCCCTTGGCGACGTCGTCTAAAAGACTCCACTCAGTTGCCCTCTTTAAAATTTCGTAAAGAGTAGGATGTAAAACGAGCATGTAGGCTAAAAATACGGGTGTTATATTTTTACCTGCCCCTTACCAGGGGGAGCGGCGGCTCTTCCTCTTTCTCCTCCACCCTCGGCTTTGCCTTGAAAACCTCTTTGTACAACAAGTCGCGGAGCGCCGCCCTGATGGCCTCGCTCCTATTGGGGAAGATGCCCCTCCTCACCAACTCATCCAGCTCCTCCAACATCTTCTTAGGCACGTGTACAGATATCAGCGACATCTTGTCCTGGCTCTTGCTCCTAGGCATGAAGTACAGATTCACCCTACATTAAAAGGTCTCCTCCGCGTATTATCCCAATACTACGCCCTGGCCTTCGCCTCCACGGAGTTCAGCGCCTTGATTAAAAGCTCGAGGACTGTGTAGCTGGGCAGAGTAGACAGCCTCTTGGCCAGGCTCTTAAGCTTCTTGGCGTCCTCGGCAGTTATGGCCCTGGGCTTGCCGTCTCCCCCGTAGGCAGTCCACCTCCCCTTTTCGTATACGTAACCCACGTCGTCTACGTAGACCTCTGCGTATAGGCCCCTCTTGCCCGCCTCTGCGAACACCACCACGTTGTTCATCTCGAGCTCCATGAATGAGTTCCTCAAGACAAGCCTGAGAAACGGCGCCCTAAGCCTCACACTCAAGGCTTCGCCCCTATTTAAAAAGTTATCTTTTACGCCGCCGCCTCAAAAGGCTGGCCCACCCCCACGGTGTTCCCAACCCCAATCAATAGTACAGACTCGCCCGGCTGTACGTTATTCAAGATGAAGTCCACCACCCTCTTGCTTGTCTGCTGCACCGCGTTGTATATGTCGCTTGTCATTGTGGTCAACGCCTCCGACTGCCTCATTTTTATCAAGAAGGCGTACAGCGGCACTTGGTACTTAGTGGCGTAGCTCTCGATGTTGAACTTCTCCACGCCGACGCCCCCCATGGCCACCCCGATGCCCTCCGCCACCTCGCCGGTTTTCTCTCCCTCTAGGCGCAGGGCGGCGTCAACCGTCACAATGTACTTAGGCCTCGCCTTCAGCGTGTTGAAGACGTACTCCACAGCCTCGTCTAGCTTCCCCACAGTGCTGCCAGGCCCCCTGGCCTTGATCACGTACAGCCTTCTCCCCTGCAGGTCGCACTCCGCGACGGCCGTGTCTCTTACAGCGTTGTGGTACGTCACGCCGTTGCACTGCGTCAACACGTTGTACGCCACCAGAGGCCCCGCGCTGTCGCCAATAGGCAGGCCTTTAATAAACGAGTTGACGGCCTCGTTTACCGTGTCGCTGAGCTCTTTCAAAAGCGGCAACAACATGGTGAGCTGTATGACGAGGTAAAACGCCTTGTACTTCTTAGCCGTCTTGTAGTAGTGGTCCACCACCTTGTATATAAAGTTCATGTAGCGGAGAGCCTCCACTGCGGTGGCCATGTTCTTCACCGCCACGCCGTCTTCAACAATTCTACGTACCTCCCCCTCGTATGTGTCCACGTAGGTGTTCAGAATGTGTTTAAACTTCGGCACTATCCCGTTGGGGTCCAAGGCGGTGGGCTCAATAACTGCGAAGTCCATCAGCCTCCTCAGCGTGGTCTCAAGCTCCGACCTCTGCACATCCCTTCTCTTGGCCTTCTCCAAGGCGGCCAACACGTTTGACGACGCGGTGTTTATCAACTGCCCTAGGTACGACAAGAAGCCGCTTACCTGTGTCAAGTAGCGCCACATTTGAAAGTCTTGTAGCATGAATATTAGGGCGAACCACACCAACATGCTCAGTATGTAGTAAAGCCACGCGTCTGTGCCCGAAGGCGCCACTTGAATAAGCATTGGGAAGAACCTAGTATTACCTTAAAAAAGTTACTCACTAAACTTCCACCACGTCGACGCCCCCAACTTCTTTTTCTCTATGCCTCCTCTTAAAGAGAAAGGCCGCGGCGCCTCCCACAGTGGCGGCGGCAACCACTATTTTTAAAAAGCTAGCCGTAGTGAGCGTAGGGACCTTCACCTCGGGGCCCAGCCTCACTAAGTACCTAGCCCCCCTCACCTCCACCGAGGCGACGTCGCTTACGGGGACCACAGAGGCCGAGCCCTCTTTGCCGTAGAACTTAAGCTTGTCCACATACACAGTGAAGGAGTCGACGGGGGTGCCCAAGACGTCGACAACTCTTATCGTCTTGAAATACGCAGTCGTGTTCAACTTTACAAGAGGCGCCGCCTTCTTCACAACCTCGGCGACTAGCGTGTCATTTATGTACAGCCTAATTGTGACGTTGTCTCCAGCCCTAGCCACTTGTGGACTTACCACAGCTCTAAAAGGCGCGCCGACCTCTACCCTCGGCTCCACTAGGTCTGTACGCGCCTCCAGAACCCCGGCGTTGACAGAGGCGGCGTAGCGGTAGGACGAGCCGTTTAGCCTCACCACGACGAAGTAGTGCAGTCCCTGTACTAGACAGGCCCCCACTGGGTAGCCCTCGTCGGTCTCAACGCCGTCGACCGGAAGCTCAGCCCCGTCGAGAGTGGTGGCCACGGCTCTTTGAAAACGCCAAGTGGTTATGTTCGCCGGTATGTAGTAAAGCGACAGGGCGTACTCCTCCCCTGTGGAAAGCTTGACGTACACAGTCAGCGGCCTCTGCACAGGGTTGACCACATACGCAGTGCCGGGGCAGTCGCCCACGACGGGCACCGAAATTTGCTCCACCACGAGCCGCGGCTTGCCCACCACGGCCGATTGGTTAGGCGCAAACCACAGAGCCACGTCGGGGGCCCAGTCCCTCACCCCCTCCACCTTGACCCCCGGCGTGGGTATGTACACGTAGTAGTCGGGCTTGGCGTCGTTGAGCTTGATGTAGGTAATATTTGCTATGCCGTATGCGGCGAACTGGGCCCTCCCGTACACCACATACTCCTCCACGTACACCCCCTCCACCACTGTGGAGTAGGTCTTGTACACGAAGTCGCCCACGACCTGCGGCTTTGTAAAAGACTTAATCTTCACAATGGCGGTCTTGTTTATCTCCACCGGCAACTCTCCGTACAAGAAGGCCGAGTCTTCGCCGGAGACAGAAACCGGCACGAGGGGGCCGACGCCCATCCAACGGTCCACTCTTAGCGACAGGAAGCTGCCGCAGGCCACGCCCTGGACGAACTTAGGAGTGGGGTAGGGCCTCAGCTGGGGCCAGCCGAGCTGGCCCGTGTCAGACACGACGTATACAGAGGCCACCCCCCAGGGCGACAGAGGGTCGAGGTACGCCGAGAAGTTGACGCAGCCGCCCAGCGGGGTCGTGTAGACAAAGGGAATTGACGTAAGCGGGACCGCCAACGCCGTGGCGTTAAGCACCAGGTATAAAAAGCCTAACATGTACAAAGCCGGGCGTCTTTTTTTATAGGCAAGGTTGAAAACCCAACTCTTAAATACATCTCTCTTTACCTACGACGTGCGTTGGGCCTTGTACGCAATCCTATACCTCATCGGGGTGCTTACACTAGGCCTCCTGTTGCTGGGGGCAGAGAAGATGGTCGCGGCGGCGCTAGACGTGGTTTTTCTAGTGATCGCAGTCGTGCTCTTCAGACTCGCCTTTAGAGACGTGGGGGCGGCGCTGGACATAGCGGCAGACGAAAGAGAAAGAGCAGAGCTCAGGATGTTCCAAATCCTCCTAGTAGTGGTATTCGTCATCACGGCGGGGGTCCTGGGATACGCCCTGCTAAAGGCCCTATTCCCCTTCGTCGCATAGCCCTCCACGCCCTTCAGCACAGCGTCAGCACACGCCAACGCGTCTGCGCGTTTCACAAAGCCCACGTCAAATTCGGGACCGATGCGTAAAAAGGCACCTCTGTCATCAACTTTTATACGCCGGAGAAGTCGTCGGCAACACGCCGAGACGAGACTACGTACCTGCCGAAATCCGGAAAAAGGGGGTTATTTGACTGGGTACGCCGAGACTTGTGCGCCGTAGCTTTTTAGTATCTCGACTACCTTCGCCACGTTGTTTTTATCTACTATCGCCACGACGCCGGACTTAGCCACTGGGTAGCCTAATGCGCAGGCATCCACTGCGATATTGCCGAACCAGTCTCTGCCAGCCCACTTCACCTCCACCTCTCTATACGTGGGGAGGGCAAGCGGCTTGATCGTCTTGTTTTCCACAAAGAATTGGATCTGGAAGTAGCTCTCGCCTACTTTTAGCGGCGGCGGGAAGGGTCCGTAGTAAGAGCCGTTGCAGAACGGAACTGCCAAGGCCGCGTATGAAGCCCAGGGCAGGTCAAATCTATAATTCATTAGCCAAATATCTAACATGTCGGGCAGTTCTGATAAGGAGCGGGCCTCCGCTAAGGCCTTCCAAAGGACCTCTTCGAGGTCTGTGTCGTTTACTAAGATGCGACGCGTCCCTTCTCTCACCTCTATTACGTACATGTCGCCGCGTTTGTAAAACTTTAACTCGTACTTCAACTCGCCTGTCCGGACGTCATGAGTCTTCGATTCGTACCCCCTCTCTGCTAGTTTAGGCAGTTCTTCTCTGGTTGAGCCCACGAATATAGACACTTGCCCATACCAAGAGGCCCACAACGAGTAGTTCTTCGCCTCGCCTAACGCCGCCGTGATGTTCTTCTCGGCAAACGGCGGGATAAAGCCGATGACTAAATAGACAGAGGCCTCCTCTTGGCGCGCCGACAAGAAGGCCAAGGCAACAAACAACGCCAGCAAGACCCCAAGTAAGACGGGCCTAGTCATCGTATGTATAAGAAATTTTCAAAAAAACTTTTCGCCGACGTGAAGCAGGACTAGGCTAAGTGGCAGGTGTTTAGGCAAAGCATGTGGCGGCTGGGTGCGGCATCTGTGCTCTCGTAAAAGGGCGAGGTGCGTCGCCGTATTACGCTTGAGGCGGACGCTGGCGGCGTCTCCGCTACTCTACTGAACTCTCGAGGGGTGGGACGTGGCCCTCACGACGTCGTGGGCGCTGGAGGTGGGGGCGCCGTCTGGGTTTTACTTCGCCTCTCCCAGCCTGCTTTTACATTCTTCTAACTGGGCCTTTAGCTGAGACAACATGGCCTCGCGTAGGAGTAGGCTGCGGTAGAAGGCGAGCACTTCCCTTTCCTGTTCGAGGAGTCTGCGCTCCCACTCGTTGAGCCTCTGCTCCTCTTCGATCAGCCTCTTGGCGAATCTGCCGAGGTTGTCTAACAGCTCCACCTCCTTCGCCCTGACGGCCTCTTCGAGCTTTCTCAGCTCCTCTTGTTTTTTCGAGGCGGCGTCTTCGAACATTTTGTACTTCGCCACCAGCTCCTCCAGCTCGGCCTTCTTCTTCTCCAGGGCTTGCTGGACCTCGGCGAGCTCCCTCTCTCTCTGAGCCAGCTCCGCCAGCCTCTTCTCCACTTCGCCGGCCTGGGCGACTAGCGACTTGGCCCTCTCCTCCTGCTCGGCCAGCTGCTTCTGCCTAACGGCGAGCTCCTGCTCCAACTTCTTCAGCTCAAACTCCTTCCTCAACAACTCCTCTCTCAGCGCCTTCACCTCCTCCTCTTTCCTCGCCACCTCCTGCTGTCTGGAAGCGAGGAGCGAAAGCGCCTTTTTCAACTCGTCTAAGGCCGACTTGGTGGGGTCTGACAGCTCTGCGAACTTCCTCATGTTCTCCATGAGGAGGGCCAGCTCCCCCTCTCTCTTCCTCAGAGCCTCCTCCCTCGTCCTCAGCTCAGCCTCCTTGTATGCGAGTTGGCGCATCTTGTTCTCGTATTCCTGCATCTTATTCCCAAAGTCTTTCATCAGCTCCAGCATAGCCGAGGCGACGTTGCGGATCTGCTCCCCCTGGGCCCTAATGGCGTTTAGCTGCTCCGCAAGGCCCTCTACCCTCGCCGTGACGGAGTCCAGCTTCTCCGCCAGCGCGATGAACTGGTTAGTGGCGTCGACCACGGCCTTGGCGGAGGCGTTTAGCCTCTCGGCCACCGCCGAGATCTCAGACAGCTTGTCGGCGGTAGTGCTCAGCTGAGCCAGGGCCTTGTTCAGCTGGGCGGCGCCTTCTACCAAGTCTTTAGAGACTCTGCTTAAGAGTGAGGCGAGGCCCTCCACAGACTTCTTAAGGTCGAGGGAGGAGGCCTTTACCTCCGCCACTACGACGTTTTTAGCCTCGTCGATCTTGGCGGATAGACTGTTTACATCTGTTGACAACTTTAAGAGGACCTCATCTACCTTCTTACCAGCGTCCTCGCGCCTAAACATAGCCACATATGTGCCTAGTTATAAATTTCTTACTTTTTATCTAACGCCATCAGCTTTTCTAACAGGGCCATACACGCCTCTTCGCCCTTCAACCTATTCTCAGACAGAAGCGTCCTTATGAAAGCGGCGTTCTCGGCGACGCTTAGGGCCACGGCGTTTAGCCTCTCCACGCCTTCTCTAATCTGGGCTGCGACGGCGTCTATGTCAGAGACCTGGGCCTCGCGCCTAGACTCCACCTTCTTGGCCAGCTCAGCCACCTGCTGCCGCAGGAGCGCAAGCTCACGCCTAAGCTCCTTAAGCTCGTTCAAAATCTCCACCACGTACTCAGGGTAGCCGAAGTCCTCAGCCACGTGGAGGCCAAGCGCCTAGTTTAAAAATGTATCAGCCGCCAGACTCGTAAACGACGCGCTTTCTCAAATAGTCCTCGGCCCTGCCGACAACTCTCGCAGGCACGCCGGCGACCACCACCCCGGGCGGCACGTCTTTAGTGACCACCGCGCCTGCCGCCACGACCGCGCCCTCTCCGATCTCTACGCCGGCGACCAGCGTAGAGTTGGCCCCTATCACAGCGCCTTTTCTAATAACCACGGGGGCAAGCCTCTTGCTGGGCGGGTACTTGTCGTTGGTAATAACTGCGTTTGGGCCAATGAACACGTCCTCCTCCACCACGGTGCCGTTGGGCAGATACACCATCGACTGTATCCACGCCCTGTCGCCTATCTTCACCTCCTTCTCCACCACCGCCTGAGTCCCAATCCTCACCCCCCTGCCTATCTTAGACAACTCTCGTATCAACACGTTGTGGCCCAGCTCTGTGCCGTCGCCGATTTCTACGTTTTCGTAAATTACGCAACCGCTCCGCACGATGACGCCCTCCCCGATGCGGGCGCCTTCGCTCACCTCGTCCATGGAAGAAAACCCCTTCACAATCTTCGCCCTAGTGGGGTAGCCTATTACCGAGGCGTCGATAAAGCTGTCCCTCCCCACGACAGAAGGGCCGTATATAAAGGCGTCGGGGGAGACGTATTTTGCAAACACCCTAGCCTTCGGCGAGATGTAGCCCATGGCCCGCTAACAGTCGTCCTATTAAAGTTCTTCTGCCAACGCCACGAGGAGCTCCACTGTGTGTCTCAAGTCGTCTTTATGCGCCATCTCAACGGGGGAGTGGGCGTACTTAGTTAAGATGCCGACAGCAACGGCTGGGACCCCGGCGACGAAAAACGCCGCGGCGTCTGTCCCCCCTCCGCCTGCGCCTATTTGTATCGGGATTCCCCTCCTCTTAGCCACTTCTAACACCTTTTTAGCAAGTTTGTTGGTGTACGCGCCGTAGTTGTCAAACAGCCTCAACACGGGGCCCTGCCCCGGCTTCACGCCCCCCGTGTAGTTGGGGTGGCAACAGGCCATGGTGTCCACAACCACGACTAGCTTCCCCTCGAAGTTTCTGGCAAGCGCCCTGGCCCCCATGAGCCCCACCTCCTCCTGCACGGTCCACACGTATGTGGCGTCCGCGCCCCTCTTGTATGCCTCGACTAGGGCCCAGCATCCCGCCCTGTCGTCAAGCGCTGTGGCTGAGACGAAGCGGCCCAACTCGGCGTATCGCTTAGCGAACGCGGCCGGGGTCAAAGGCCCGATGCCCATGGCCTCAACCTCCTGCCGCGAGGCGGCGCCCACGTCTATGTACAAGTCCTGCCACGACAGCTGGCCCTGCTGTTGCTGGAAGTGCGGAGGCGCGATCCCAATCACCCCCTCCACCCTCACCCCCTCGTTGTACAACACCACCGGGGTGCCCGGAAGAATTCTGTCATCCACGCCGCCCACCTTTCTAAACTTAAGGCGGCCGTCCTCCTCGACTGATGTGACCAACAGCCCCACCTCGTCCATGTGGGCCACGAAGACCACCCTAGACTTCCCCTTTTTCACCACGTTGCCGAACTCGTCCACCTCGCCCCCACCCACCGCGTCCACAACCACACGCCGAACCTCCTCCTCAAAGCCAGACACCCCCAGGGCCTTTGTAAGAGTGGACAAATCCATGATTTGGATCTGATGTGTATAAAAAATGTCCTATTACTAACCATGCCTTACCACATCTGGGCAGGTCCCGGGGATGTATCTCCCGTGGTGGTTGGGGTGGGCGACCCCGCCAGGGCTAAGCTTTTCGCCTCCCTTCTTGAAGACGCAAGGCTGGTTAACGAAAACCGCTACCTCGTCTACACCGGCCGCGTCGGCAGTAAACGCGTGACGGTGGTGGCGCATGGCATTGGGGGGCCCTCCACGGCAATCGCCCTTGAGGAGTTGAAGATGCTTGGGATGGAGGTGTTTGTAAGGATCGGCACGGCCGGCTCCTTCGGGAGGCTGGCAGTAGGCGACGTCTTGGTGGCCGCGGCCGCCGCCGCGTATCAGGGAGGCGTGTTGGGAGCCTACTTCCCGGGCGCCTTGCCGCCTCTCGCCGCAGACCCCGAGCTGACGGTGAGGCTTGCCAAGGCTCTCAACGCACCTGTTGGGTACGTGGTGTCTAGCGACGCCTTCTACGCAGAGGATCCTCAATTCGTCGAGTATTGGCGTAAGAGGGGGGCGCTCGCCGTGGAGATGGAGTGCGCCGCCGCCATGGCCCTGGGCTGGGCTAGGGGGTTTAAGACTGGGTGCGTCCTCGTGATTTCTAACATAGTGGGCAGACACGAGGCGGTAGACCTTAGACAAAGATTTGTGGAAGTTTTTAAAAAAGTTGTGGAGGTGTTGTGACTCGTCACTCTTCAGAAGCGGCGACCGTCTTCATCTTTTCAAAGACGTACTCGGCGTAGGAATATAAACATTGGCGGCAAAGAGCCAGCTCTAGGCGCCGGCCCACTCTCACATACCCCAGGTTGCGTATGTCCAGCGCGGCGCCGCACATGTCGCATCTAGCCTCCGCAATTTTTAGGAATATCTCCACCTCTCTGTCTGAGACGTTGGCGAGCTTGCGCCGGCCCCACTTGAGGTAGACCCACTTTTTGAAAACTTTTAGTGAACTCTCTCTCCCAACCTCCACGTTATATTTACAAGTTTAAAAAGAACTGAAGCGTTAAAAACTCCACTTTCGGCCGGGGCGTGATAGAGGCCGTCAAGTACCTAGCCGTAATCGCGGCGGGCTACGCCTTTGGCAGAGCTGTAAGGAGGAGACCGCCGGCGTTTTTATTCACGGCTCTGGTCGTCGCGCTTGTGTTCTTTGTCGCCGCCGAGGCCGCCGATGTGGTGTGGAGAAACGTGGGGGCGTTCGTCTTAATTGCGGCGTCTTACGCCCTAGCCCTGGTGCTGTCTGCCGCCGCCCTAGGCACGGCGTTCGACAGAGAAAAATCTTTCCAAAAGCCCGGCAGGCCTACCATCTCGGCGTTTGCCGCCGCGTCCATGGCTACAGGGCTGGCGGCAGGCGGCTTATACAGGGCTGACTACGCCGTTTTCATCGACCCCCTCCTCTACGCGTTGCTCTTCGCCGCTGGGGCAGACATGGCTGGCGTGGGCGTGAGGCTTGAGCTCACCGCCCTCGCGGCCCCCGCCGTGGCCCTGGCCTCAGCCGCCTTGGTTGCCCCCGTCTTCGCCTTGGCCTTCGGCATATCTCCAGCCGTCGCCTTCGGCCTCGGCTGGTACAGCTTCACAGGCCCCTACTTGGCCAAGGCCGGGGACGCCGCAGGCGGGGCCTACGGCCTGTTGGTAAATTTTCTACGGGAGCAGTTCACCTACCTGCTGGCCCCCATCCTGGCTAGAAGGTTTGGCAAAGTGGGGGTCTTGGCCATGGGCGGGGCCACCACTATGGACAACACCTTGCCACTCTACACGGCGCTGTACGGCTCAGCCTTTTCTATCTACGCATTTGCCAACGGCGTAATCCTCACAGTCCTAGTCCCAGTGGTAGTCCCCGCGGTGCACCAATTTTATAGTACGTAAAGAGGGGCGCAACGGAGAGGATATTTAAGGGAGTGAATATAAGTACAATGGTTAGGGTAAGGGACGTCCTCGGCATCTCTGCATACGCCCTTCTTAAATACGGCGTGAGGCCTGAGGACGACGTCTACGAGGCCATCGAGGTGTTGCAGAAGAAGGCCCCCCACATCGCCAAGATGTTGAAGGCAGTCGTGGGGAACAACGGAGCCTCCTAGCGCCTCCCCCACCGCGGCGTCAAGTTGTGTTTTATCCCAAGCGCGTCCAGCACCCTCCCGGCGAAGTGGGTGACCAGCTCGTCAATTGTCTTCGGCCTCGTGTAGAAGCCCGGCGCAGCGGGCATCACCACCGCGCCGGCAAGAGTCGCCAGCTCCATGTTTCGGATGTGGACTAGGGACAGGGGGCTCTCCCGCACCACGAGGACCACCCTCCTCCTCTCCTTCAGCCCCACCTCGGCGGCTCTGACTATTAAGTTCAGCGTGACCCCGTTGGCGATGGCGGCCAAGGTCTTTGTGGAGCAGGGCACGACGGCGACGCCGTCGATACCGAAGCTGCCGGAGGCCGGAGGCGCGGACAGGTCGCCCTCGTCCCACACGTAGTTTGCAAGCGACTTGACGTACTCCACGTCGTAATCTGTCTCAAGCCTTATCACCTTCTCAGCCGCCTTGGAGATGGAGAGGTGCACCTCAGCCCCCACGGCCCTTAGCAACTCCAACACCTTAATTCCGTAAATTACGCCGGAGGCCCCGGTTATTCCTACAAATACTCTCATTATAAGTAGACGTATACCTCATTGTCTATGAGGACCCCGTCTTCCGCCTCGACTCCTCCGTGCATGAGGTAGATGTCCTTCTTCTCGACCTTAACCCTGGGCTTGCTGGGGGGAGGCAAGAGGGCCGCTTGTCTTAAGATGTCGGCCACGTGCCTCACAAGAGGCTCGAACTCCCGGGGGCTGGGAGGGATTTTAAAGACGATGGCGTGGCTGTACTTCAACGTGGCGGCCCCCTCGGGGGTGTGGGGAAACGGCGCGATTTTCCTCAACGCCAGGCGGTGCGACGCCTCTTCGGTAGTGGCCACCACTTCAAACTCCCTCCCCCCGAGAAAGACGGCCACCACCACAGGCCTCGCCTTGTGGTAGAAGGCGTTGACCTCGCGGGCCGCCTCGGTCTTAAGCTCTAAGAAGTCGAAGTAGACCCGCCCAACGGCGTGCCCCCCAAAGGCGCCTTGGTCGACGACGGGGGCGGCGGCGACGGGCGGCAGGGCGAGGCCCTCCGCACGCCACTTGTAAACCAGAAGCGACAGGAGGTTGACGGCGGGCCAGTCCTCGGGGAAGAAGCCGGACAGCGCCAAGACCGGCTCGTCGCCTCTCCCAAACACAACGGGGCCGCCCCCCAACAGCTTCGAAAACAACGACCTTACGTAGAGGACATCCGTCCTATCCGACATCAACGCCTTGAGAGGATGTAGGAAGTACACAGGGACACAGAAAGCCCAGTATTTAATAATTCAGACGTGTCACCACCGCTCACAAGTCGCCAAACACCGCCATCATCAACAACCCCACCCACACACAAGGTTAAAAGCCTTTCCACGAGAGAAGGGCGGAAAAAGCCCTATTTATCGCCGTCGGAAGCCGCCACTCGAAGGGCTTTAACAACCTCGGCCACGTGGAGCGGCCTGACGACGTTTAGATGATCGGCTACAGCAGCATCTACATCTTTATAAATCGGCGTATCTGCCTCTTTGTCAACTCTCCTAATGTTGAAAGTATGGACTACAAGTAGCGTGGCGTTTTCCCCCTTTTCAAGCAAGACCGCCGTGATGCACTCAGCATTGACAGTACGTATCACGGCCTTGTTGGCAATTGCATTTGAATCGCCGGCGGCGCCCGGAGTACACACGTCCCACACAACGGAGGCGTTTACGCCGGCCTTTTCAAGCCTCTCTGCAACTCCTCTGTATTCGGCGAATTCTCTCAACGGACGTACAAACATGCGCCAGTCGCCTCTCGACCGTATAAAAGCCGCATGGCCCGTAAGCGGCCTGCCGCCTATGCTTATGTTTAAAACAACGCCGGTGAAGCCGTCGCTCGACACAGCCCTGAAGACCGCCACAGAGACGTTCTCCACGGCGCAGGGAGCAGACAACACGTAGCCCCCGCCGGCCCCCTCCAGGGGGCAGGACAACACCACCGTTTTGTTAGGCACGACGACGCCCCCACCCCCCTCAGCCGCCGGGCTCAAGACGCCGAACAACACAGCCACCGCCACTACGACCCCGGCAGTTATGTACAGCCACCTCACAGCCATACGAGGGCGGGGGTTTATATAAGCCGCCTGTTTGTCCAAAGCGCAGTGCGGCGGAGCTAAGGCACTTCGATGTTGGCGTGCCGCCTCGCCAAGTCGCTTTCGTTTTTGCCGAGGCGCTTCATCAACTCGGCGATTATCGAGTCGAGGACTACCATCGCAGTGTCTTCAAACAACGTGCCGAGCGGCGAGAGCGGCTCGTGGACGCCCAGTATCTGCCTGGCGAAGTAGTCGTCCATGGCGGCCAGCTTCGTCCTCCCCGGCACGTAGACCACTAGGTCCGCCAGCTTGCCCAGGGGGGAGTC
The DNA here is from genome assembly GCA_038879095.1 of Pyrobaculum sp. Taxonomy (GTDB): domain Archaea; phylum Thermoproteota; class Thermoprotei; order Thermoproteales; family Thermoproteaceae; genus Pyrobaculum. The sequence continues at coordinate 26,509 of JAVZUI010000023.1, forward strand.
GTAGTACGACGTAATTGCCACCACCTTGGCCTTCATTCTCCTCGCCGCCTCCGCCACCGCCACGATGATCTGCGTAGACCCCGACCCCGATATGGCCACCACCAAGTCGCCCTCCTCCACAGAGGGGGTGATCGTCTCGCCGAGTACGTAAGACCTGGCGCCGAGGTGGCGGAGCCTCATTGCAAAAGCCCTACCCACAAGCCCGCTCCTCCCCACGCCAACCACCAATATCTTTTTATTTGACCTGTAGATATCTTCTAGGAGCCTTATAAAACTTTCAATTTCTTGAAAATTAATTTTTTCAAGGGCATTTAAGATAAAATTTGCAATTTCTAAATACGCATGTTTAAAATACGTCACCACGTGCCCGAAAACGGTTCCATTAAAAAACTTTGAAACCAGCCTACTCGCCGTACATCGACCTATCTCCGAAAAACACCTCCACCCTCCTCGGCCTCAGCTGCGACACTATGTAGTCGAAGGCGGCCTTTGGATCTGTGTGGTCGCCGCATGTATATACGTCCACGGTGGCGTAGCCATGCTCAGGCCAGGTGTGGATGGATATGTGACTCTCAGCGACCACGGCGAACACCGTGAGGCCGCCGTTTGGGCCAAACCTGTATGACCCGATGGAGAGCAACATGGCGTTGGCCACCTTCACAGCTTCTTTTACAATTGTAATGAGCGCCGCCTCGTCCCTTAACACTGCGGGGTCGCATCCGTACAAGTTTCCATAGATGTGCCTCCCCACTACCACCCTACCCCCCGCGCCCCCCGCCATGGAATTAGCATTTTCCGCAATTTATAAACTT
>JAVZUI010000024.1:0-20814 GCA_038879095.1 Pyrobaculum sp.
TAAAAATTTCATAAAGATTGTTCTATTACAAAATACAGTATCTAAATTAAACAAAAGCTTTATAAACCAAGAAAAATCTTTAGGTCATGTCCAAGAAGCAGAAGCTAAAGTTCTACGACATTAAGGCGAAGCAGGCGTTTGAGACTGATCAGTACGAGGTTATTGAGAAGCAGACTGCACGCGGCCCAATGATGTTCGCAGTGGCCAAATCCCCGTTCACAGGCATCAAAGTCTACAGATTGCTGGGCAAGAAGAAGTAAAAGGCTACCATCTCAAAACCGCAACTATTTTTTCCATAGCTTTTAACCCAGCGCCGACTTCTGTGTCTTCTCTAACTATGTATATCCTCCCCCGTGTTTTATATACCTCAGCCATAATTCTCCACGCCTCGTCCGGGCTCTCTTTCAAATAGGTGTCTAAGACCAAGGCCCAATCCACCCTCCCAATTACGGCGGCCTCCCACACCTCACCTGGGCCGATCGCCACAGAATCCCTACTTTTTGAAAGCCTTTCAATAAACTTCTCATATGCGGCCACCCCCATCTCCTCCTTCAACCTGTCGTACAGCCCCCTCCTGATAAATTCGTAAACCCCCGCGAGCCCCCCGGCGCTTTGAGGGTGCTTTTCCCCCTGTATATAACGTGTAGCTTCGTCTACAAACATAGAGGGGCCTGCGACCACTACCTTATCCGGCTTGAGGCGCCTCCTGGCGTCCTCGACGGCTTTCTGCACACTCTGTAAAAACTGGCCAAGTAGGCTCTCGTCCTTCCCCCTGTTTTGTAGTACCTGCAGTACTTCAAAGCCTAGGGCGGTGACTTGAGCAACGGCGGCCTCCTCGTCGTCTATAGACACCAGCAGTATCCTCGGCAACACCGACTCCGCCAGTTTTAAAATCTCCTCCACCACTACTAAAGGGCGGTCTTCGCTCTTTTCAATCTCCAGCTCTCTGCCGGGCACTACGTCAAACGTATGTCTCCTGCCCTTAACCCCCTCCACATCCTGTTGAACCTCGACGACGGGGCCTCTGATTCTAAGACTACCCCGAAATTTGTGGTACTCTAACGACTCCACCCTCACAGCGAGGTACATCTTCACCCTCTCCCCCTCCTTAGACCCCTCAGGCTTATACTCTCTCACAGTCCACCCACGCACCACATCGCCCTTGTCAATTAGCAAGTACAAAAAGTAGAGGTCCTCCTCTCGTTCTGGCACCACCCGTATAACCCTGCGCTTTGTATCTACTTCGTACTTCACGTTTTTAAAGTGGCGGCCCGGTATTTATAGTGATGACCCCGACCAACGACGAGTTGTGAAGAAGTGGCAGCTGGCTGAATTTCTGTAATTATCGAAAATTACATACGCACTAGGCGAAATGTTTAAATATTAGAGAATTTTGCCTATGCATGCAACCAAACTCAGCACTGGTCGAAAAATTAACGGCTCTGATAGACCAGTTCTACGAACACGGGTACATCGAAGTCGCCAGGATGTTAGAACAAGCTCGGACAATAGCCTTGTTAAAAGAGAGGGAGCTCTTAATTCCCCCAGCTACTGACTAAGTAGCGACACGACCTTCGGCACGTCGGCGCCCACCACTACGTTAATTGTCTCGTTTTTCACTATTATAAAAGTGGGAGTACCTACCTGCCTGATAGAGACCCCTCTCTGGGTCAGGTGGTTTAACAACGTTCTTACAGCGTTGTCAAAATCGGCCTTTGTTGGGGCGTTTGTACAGTTGTACCGCTCCAGCAACCTCATCTGCGCGTCGGGTCCCTGCTTTGAAAAAGTCTGGTATGCCTGTAGGATTAGGTCGAGGGTGTTGTTCCCCAGCTGTTTGTAGGCGCAGTGGAGGTACTGGTGGGCCTGAGCGGCCTCGGGGTGTACTATCAAGTCGAGGAGTATTAGCCTAAGCTTGCCCTCCTGTAGCATCTGCCTATACAAGGGGTCTAACTGCTCCTGGGCCATGGCGCAGTAGGGGCAGTGTAAGTCGTAGAGCTCTATGACAGTTATTGGAGCGTCTGCGCGGCCGAAGGCTATGGCCCACTGAGGAATGGGCAAGCCGCCTGGGGCTTGGCCTTGTGGAGAGGTGGGGGGGATTAAGTAGCGGACGCGGGGGTAGAGCATGAGGGCTAGTATTGACACCATTACCACAATGCCGACGGCTACGATAGTTGACGGCCGCATAGAAAGCACTACATCCTGTTAATTAATTTAACATGGTTCTAGGTATTCAAAGAGTTTTAGGAGGGGCTCGCGGTACCAGTCGACGGGTATTGCTATGAGGGCCCCCTTGTAGTGGCCGTAGGCCACTAGAGAGCGGGGCGGCGCCAGCTTTATAAAGGCTAGGGAGAGCATGTCCTCTTCGCCTTCTACTTTAATCATGACGCCTCCCTTAACTGCCTCCTCCACGGCGGCCCACGCCTCTTCTGAGATGTAGCCAGGGGGGTTGCGCACTCTCAACACCCTCTCATACCAGGGCATCGGCTCCACCTGGGCGTCTCTCCTAGTCTTCTCGTCTACGGCCGCCGAGGTGGGCGGTAGCCCGTGTTGGGTGAAGTTTCTTGTGACTACGTCTCCCACCGCGTATATGTTACGTATTCCGTAGCTCTCCACCAAGTCTCTTACAAGCTCCACGGAGGCCGGGGGTTCTTTCCAAATGGCCAGGGGGTAGGGGAATGCGAAGAGGTCGCGTCGCTTGGACAGACGGAGGCATTTCATAAGACGACTCTGCCGCAGGGGGTTGGGACCACAATTTTGACCCCGGGGGGCAGGACGGGCTGCTCCACGTAGAAGTGTATCGGCATAAGCATCTTCACGCCTGCTTTAGCCGCCGCGGCGACTGCGTCCGCCGTGGTGCTGTGGCCCACCCTGTGGGCCTCCTCCTCCTGGCCGGGGTTTCCAGACACTTCGTGTATCAACAAGTCGCAACCCTCGGCGAGCTTAACCACGGCGTCTGACGGCGCGGTGTCTGAGCTGTAGACGAGGCACCTCCCCCCGTGTTCCACCCTCACGGCGAGAGTCTCCACTGGGTGCGCAGTTGGGGCAAACCTCAACGTAGTGTCTCCAATTTTTACGACTCCCTCGGCGTTTATAAATTCGACGTAGGGGAGGGAGTTTTCCACGCCTGTAACCGACGCGAGGGTCTTCACGGCGTCTATAACCTCCCTACTGGCCACGATTTTTAGACGGCGCCCCTGCCTCCGGGCGAGCAGGAGGAAGGTCGGCACGCCGAGTATGTGGTCGCCGTGTCTATGGCTGATAAACAAGGCGTCTGGCCACTGAAGCCCGCACTGGACCAGCCTGGCGTAGGCACACTCCCCCACGTCTATTAGAATTGAGACGTCGCTTTTCACATACAGCGACGTGTACCCCAGATGCGGGTTAGAAATCCAGCCCCCGTAGCCCAAGACGTAGACCTCCACTTCCGCGGCGGTTAACATTTTATAAAAACATTGCTCCCGCCTCCACATGCTCGTAGAGTTGTTGAAAAGAGGCGAGCTCACCGTTGCCATATACGGCCTCGGCTACGTGGGGATGGCCCTATCGGCGGCCTGGGCCTTGGCCGGCGCGCGGGTCGTCGGCGTAGACGTCGACGTAGAGAAGGTGGAGAGGCTAAGCAGAGGGCACGTGGAGTACCCAGAAGAGGACGTGGTGCGCGTCTTAGAAAAGGCGTTGGGCGAGGGCAAGTTCGCGGCGACTACAGACGGCGTAGTGGCCTCTATTAGGAGCCAGGTTAAAATAGTGGCGGTCCCTGTGTATCTGAAAAAATCGCCATCTAGCATCGACGTAGACTTCTCAGCCATTACCTCCGCCGCCAGGGCCATCGGCGCCGGCTTGAAAAGAGGCGACTTGGTAATTGTGGAATCCAGCGTGCCTCCCGGCACCACTGAAGACGTGGTTAAGCCGGTGCTCGAAGGCGCTTCGGGGCTCGCCGCGGAGGAGGACTTCTACCTCGCCTACAGCCCTGAGCGCATTATGGTAGGCCACGCCCTTAGGGACATCGTGGAGAACTACCCAAAAGTGGTGGCCGGGGTCGGCCCCAAGAGCACAGAGGCGGCCGCCGAGCTTTACAGACAGGTCGCCAGGAGGGGGGTCGTGGTTTTAAACTCTCCGCGAGAGGCCGAGTTTGAGAAGCTATTAGAAGGCGTATACCGGGACGTAAACATAGCGCTGGCAAACGAGGCGGCCCGCCTCGCCAACGCCCTGGGCATATCTTTTAGACTAGCCAGAGAAGCCGCCAACAGCCAGCCCTACAGCCACGTACACAAGCCGGGCTCCGGCGTGGGAGGCAACTGCATCCCGGTATACCCCTACTTCCTCGTCTGGACTGCGTCTAAATACGGCCTAGACCTCCCACTAATCCGCACGGCCAGGCAGATCAACGAAAGACAGCCAAGCGAGGTGGCGTTCGCCGGCGTCAGAGCCATGATTAAACACGGGGTCAACCCGTCAACCGCAAAAATCGCCGTACTCGGGCTGGCGTTTAGAGGCGACATAGACGACACTAGGGAGAGCCCTACCTACGGCATAGTGGCGACTTTGTTAAAAATTGGAATAAAGCCTCAGCAAATCGTAGTACACGACCCATACGTCAAGCAGGACCAGACGCTGGCCAAGTGGGGCGTGGCGCTTGTGCAGAGTTTAGACGAGGCGTTAGAAAACGCAGATTTAGTCATAGTCTCAACAGACCACTCGGCGTACCGCCTAAAGGCAAGCGACGTCGTCAGACGCACAAGGAGCGGAGTAGTCCTCGACGCACGCGGCGTGTTGACCCCCGACGTTGAGATCTATTGTATAGATTGTGGGAGGTGGCCTTGAGCTAAAATCTGCCTAACGGTCTCGTAAGCCTCCACTACGGCCTTTATGTTGGCCTCGGCGAATTTTCTAGGCACAAACTCCGGAACTGCTTTTACAATACTCTCCAGTGAGACCAGGCGGCTGACCGCGGCGAATGCCGCGGCCATTATCAAGTTGACAACGGGCCAGCCGGCTACCACAAGGCCGTGTTTTAGAGCAATGGCGGTGGCGTCTATCCCTATGTACCAGTCGGCCTGGCTTTTGGTATTGACTATGTACACACAGTGCGGCTTGCCGTACTGCCTCACATCTACCTGTTCCACTATCCTGCCGTCAAGCACGACGACGTAGTCCCCCCGTTTTACTGAAGAGTGAAGTAAGACATCTCCTACCCTTAGGTAGGCCTTTACAATGGCGCCTCTCCGCTCGGCCCCAAACTCTGGGAGGGCCTGCGCCTTTTTGCCCTCAAGCGTCGCCGCATATGCGAGGAGCTGGACGGCCGTCACGGCCCCCTGACCCCCGCGGCCTAGGAAAATTACCTCGTACACAGTCTGAAAATAACATATGTTTATATCTTTTCTAAAAGTTTTAAAGTCGTCATCCTCAGAGAACTACTTTAGTTCTTGTATTTTTTACGAAACTCGTTGTTATTCCCCCATTCTATATACCAATATAAAATATATAAACGGGAGACGTTATAATCTCGTGTTGCCCCTATCTACACCGTCCACAGCCGCGGCGGGCATCACCGGCACGTGGCGTACTTATAAGCCGGTTGTGAACTTACAGAAGTGTATTGACTGCGGCCTTTGCTGGCTGTACTGCCCCGAGTCTGTGATAGACTGGGAGAAGGGCAACAAAGTTCAGATCGACTACACCTTCTGCAAGGGTTGTGGAATATGTGCTGAGGTCTGCCCAGTCAAGGCAATAGACATGTTGCCCGAGGAGGGGGCATGAGGGCGGTGGCTGTACAAAAGCTGGCCCTCACCGGCAACTACGCAGTCGCCTACGCGGTTAAAATGGCGAAGCCTCACGTCATAGCCGCGTATCCGATCACCCCCCAGACGTCTATTGTGGAAAAGCTGTCGGAGTTTGTGGAGAGAGGCGAGTTAAAGGCGAGGTTTGTAAACGTGGAGTCTGAGTTTTCCGCAATGTCGGTGGTCTACGGCGCCGCCATGGCGGGGGCCAGGGTTTTTACCGCCACCTCCTCCCACGGCCTCTTGTACATGTACGAGGCGGCGTGGTGGGCTGCCTTGAGCAGAGCCCCCGTCGTGATGGCCGTGGTTACCAGGACCATCGGCCCGCCTTGGAACATCCACGTAGAACACAACGACATTTTGACGCTTAGAGACAGCGGGTGGGTCATCGCCATGGCGGAGACCGTGCAAGAGGCATTCGACTTGACGCTCCAGGCGTTTAGGATAGCGGAGTCCGCCTTGCTCCCCACGGCAGTCGGCGTGGACGGGTTCATACTCAGCCACTCCACAGAGCCTGTGGAAATACCGCCGCAAGATGTCGTGGATAAATTCCTGCCTCCCCGCAACCCCAACGCGCCTATGACGCTACGGCCGGGCGTCCCTGTGGCGTTTGGGAACCTGCCCTCAGACAACCGGATGCACGCCAGACATAAAGTGGCTGTTTACAACGCGCACCAGGAGGCCAAGGGCTTGGTTAGACAGGCGGACTACGAGTATGGGAAGCTGACCGGGAGGAGCTACGGAGGGCTCGTGGAGACCTTCAAGATGGGCGACGCAAAACACGTCGTCGTGTGCGCAGGCTCTTGGTGTAGCGACGCCAAGGACGCGGTGGCTAAGTTAAGAGAGGCTGGGCTACCCGTCGGGCTGATGAGGCTTAGGTTCATACGGCCGTTCCCCACAGAAGAGGTGAGAAGACTCGACGACTACGACACCGTCATTGTCTACGATAGAGACATCACGCCGAGCGGCGGCGTGCTAGGCGTTGAGGTGAAGGCGGCGCTCTCCAGAGCGAAAGTGGTAAACATCGTGGCCGGCATCGCGGGGGTGGACTTCGACAGCCGCGGCTTCTACCAGACTATACAAGACGCCGTAGAAGGCAAGTACAAAGAGGTGGAGTTTGTAGTATGACGTTTAGACTAGACCAACTACCCAAGACAAAGTACGTACTCCCAGGCAACGCCGCATGCGCCGGATGCGGCATGATGATCGGCTGGAAAATCCTAGGCATGGCCCTGGGCGAGGAGTCGGTTCTTACAATTCCGGCCAGCTGCGCCTCGGTGGTACAGGGGCTCTCGCCTAAGTCTGGTATAAACATGCCTATCTTAAACGTGCCCTTCGCCTCAGCCGCCGCCGTCGCCACGGGCATCTCCGAGGCGTTTAAAACGCTAGGCGTAAGGGGGCACGCCGTGGTCTGGGCCGGCGACGGAGGCACTGCGGACATAGGCTTCGCCGCTCTCAGCGGCGCCGCCGAGAGAAACAGCGACATCATCTACATTATGTACGACAACGAGGCGTACATGAACACCGGCATACAGAGGAGTAGCTCCACTCCGCGTAGCGCCTGGACCACCACCACGCCAAGCGGCAAACGCGAACGCAAGAAAGACGTCGCGTTGCTAATGGCCATGCACGGGGCGCCCTACGTCGCCACCGCCAGCATCGCATACCCCCAGGACTTCTACAGGAAATTAAAGAGGGCCGCGGAGATCGAGGGCTTTAAGTTTATTCACCTGCACACGCCGTGTCCCCCAGGCTGGCGGTTCGACCCGGCGAAGACTGTGGAGGTGGCGAGACTGGCCGTTGAGACTGGGGCTTGGATACTCTGGGAGTATGACAACGGCCACTTCAAACTCAACCCGCCCAGCACGCTGTATGCCGACAAGTCGAAGAGAAAGCCGCTTAGAGAGTACTTAAAACTGCAGGGACGTTTCGCCCACCTGACAGACGATGACATTAAAACACTCGAGGCAGAAGTTGAGGAGAAGTGGCGCTTTCTACTCTCGCTTGTGCATAAGTCGTAATTGCGTAACGGGCGAAACGTTTTTATATACACGATTTTTGTAAAGCCATGTCTGCGCAAGCACCAAGGACAGGAGTGCCTGTAATGATTCTAAAAGAAGGCAGCCAGCGGACAACCGGCGTAGATGCGAGGAGGTCTAACATACAGGCCGCTAAGGTAATTGCAGAGATCTTAGCCACGTCCCTCGGCCCGAGGGGTATGGACAAGATGCTAATCGACGCGTTTGGGGACGTGACAATTACAGGCGACGGCGCTACGATATTGAAAGAGATGGAGGTGCAGCACCCAGCCGCCAAGTTGCTCATAGAGGTGGCCAAGGCGCAGGACGCAGAGGTCGGCGACGGCACCACGACGGTGGTAGTACTCGCCGGAAAGTTGCTTGAGCTAGGCGAGGAGTTGTTAGAAGAGGGGATCCACCCCACAATAGTCATCGACGGCTATAAGAAAGCCGCGGACTACGCCTTAAAAGTCGCCGACGAAATAGCCAAACCAATCGAGCTGACGAAAGACCAGCTGCTCAAAGTCGTCTCCAGCGCCCTGTCTTCTAAAGTGGTGGCAGAAACCCGCGACTACTTAGCGGGCCTTGTAGTAGACGCCGCGTTGCAGGCTGTGGAGATGAGAGATGGGAAGCCTTACCTAGACCTCGACTGGATTAAGATTGAGAAGAAGAAGGGCAAGTCTATCTACGAGACTCAGCTGATTAGAGGCATCGTCTTAGACAAAGAGGTGGTACACCCAGGCATGCCCAAGCGCGTGACAAACGCTAAGATTGCAATACTAGACGCCCCGCTTGAGATCGAAAAGCCGGAGTGGACTACTAAAATCTCCGTCACATCCCCCGACCAGATAAAGGCGTTCCTCGACCAAGAGGCCGAGATCTTAAAGAGCTACGTAGACCACCTAGCCTCCATAGGCGCCAACGTGGTTATCACCCAGAAGGGCATCGACGAAGTGGCTCAACACTTCCTCGCCAAGAAGGGCATATTAGCAGTTAGGAGAGTCAAGAGGAGCGACATAGAGAAACTTGCCAGAGCCACCGGGGCGAAGATAATCACAAGCATTAAGGATGCCAGACCTGAGGACTTAGGCACCGCCGGCCTCGTGGAGGAGAGGAAGGTGGGCGAGGAGAAGATGGTCTTCGTCGAGGAGATACCCAACCCGCGCGCGGTGACGATCTTAGTACGCGGCGGCAGCGACAGGATACTAGACGAGGTGGAGCGCTCGCTACAAGACGCGTTGCACGTCTCCAGAGACTTGTTCCGCGAGCCTAAGATAGTGCCGGGAGGCGGCGCCTTTGAGGTAGAGGTGGCGAGAAAAGTACGCGAGTTCGCGAGGAAGCTATCCGGCAAAGAACAGCTAGCGGCGCTGAAGTTCGCAGACGCCTTAGAACACATACCCACAATCCTAGCCCTCACCGCCGGCCTCGACCCAGTGGACGCAATCGCCGAGCTGAGGCGCAGACACGACAACGGCGAGTTGACAGCCGGCGTCGACGTACACGGCGGCAAGATAGCCGACATGGCCGCCCTTAACGTGTGGGACCCGTTGCTAGTTAAGAAGCAGGTGATTAAATCAGCCGTAGAGGCCGCCATAATGATACTACGCATCGACGACATAATCGCCGCAGGTGCCGCCAAGAAAGAGGAAAAGAAAGGCAAGAAAGAGGGAGAGGAGGAAAAGGAGGAGAAGGGCGAGACTAAGTTCGACTAAAAGTTATATACCTTTTTTAACTCCCCCCTTCTGTGGAAACCCTATCCACTACAGAACTAGTAGAACGTATTAACAAACTAGTAGAGTTGTTAGAAAAAGCGCTTGTAAAACGCGACTTCTACCCCCCAAGGCTGACGAAGTACGAAGTCGCAAGGGTAATCGGCGCCAGGGCCATGCAGCTTGCAATGGGCGCGCAGCCCCTCGTAGACATACAACAGCTAGGCACCACAGACCCCGTCTTGATAGCCATGGAAGAGCTGAGACAGGGGCTGTTAGATTTCATAATCGTAAGAGAGATGCCGGATGGGAGGACCGTCAGAATTAACCTCAAGGAGCTTCTCCAGCTTGAGAAGTCCGTATAGGCCTTATAACAACGACGTTTCCAAAATATAGAAACTCGTGCCCACCTTTTACAATCTTTTTTTCGGCCCCCTCAAGCCTCACGTCGTCTAAGAGGTAGTATATGGTGTATTTGCGCGTGTTGTACACCTCATACCTCACGCCTTTGGGCAACTCCACGTGTTACACCACGTCTGTTTTTTAAAACTAGTGGCCTAGAAATAGCTCGGCTAATTTGTTCTCGTCGAGCCCCTTGGCGCTTCCGCTGTACTTAACCCTCCCCGTGACTAAGACGTAGGCGCGGTCCCCGATTTCAAGAGCCTTCTTCGCGTTTTGTTCTACAAGCAGTATCGATATGCCCAGCCTGTCTCTGATCTCTTTGATAGAGTTGAAAAAGTCGCTGACAAGCTTCGGGGCTAGGCCGGAGGTAGGCTCGTCAAGCATTAAAAGCTTGGGATTTTTCATAAGGCCCATCCCAATGGCTAACATCTGCCGCTCGCCGCCAGAGAGGAACTTGCCCTTCCTATTCCTCAGCTCCTTCAACTTGGGGAATATCTCAAACACCTCCTCCATTCTTTTCAACGCGCTGTGGCTGGGCATCCCCACAGACGCGGCTAGCAGGTTTTCGTACACGGTAAGCTCGCCGAATATGTTAGGCGTGCCGAAGTTGTTAGGAGACTGCATCACGTACGCAACCCCCATTTTAGTAACCTCGTGAGGAGGCCTCCCCGTGATGTTCTTCCCCTCCAACAAGACGCGGCCGCCGAACACATTAGCCAGGCCGACCACGCTGTTTAACAGGGTGGACTTCCCCGCCCCGTTGGGGCCCAGAACAACAACAATCTCGCCGGAGTTAACCGACAGGTCCACGCCGAATAACACGTGGAACTTGCCATAACCCGCCTCAAGCTTCTCAACTCTCAACACCTCAGCCATGGGCAAGAAAAAGAGACCGTTAATAAGTATAATGTTATAAACCTCAAAAAAATATGTCCCATGGCCTCCAAAACCCTCTATGTATTGATAGCTGTAGTTGTTGTAATAGTAGCAATCGGGCTCTTATTAGCGGGAGGTCAACAGAGGCAGGCGCCGCCCTCGGCCGCTACTACGGCTCCGCCGACAGCCACAACCACGACTCAGCCGACCACTCAGGCGCAGAAAGTCTTCAAACTCGGGGCGTTGCTACCACTAACAGGTGGCTTTAGTAGCTACGCCAAGCTGGCCCAATGCGCCGCCGAGTTGGCCATAGACGACTTAAACGCCAAGTACGGCCCCGGGATTAAGTTTGAGCTATACGTAGAAGACACCCAGCTCGACCCCAACGTGGCGCTTCAAAAACTACAAGCCCTCTACGCAAGGGGCGTAAAGGCGGCACACGCCGGCCTCACCAGCAGAGAGGCGTCGGGAGAGAAGCAATTCGCCGACCAGAACAAAATTATTCTATTCAGCGCCTGGTCAACCTCGTCGCTCCTGGCGCTGCCCAACGACTGGCTGTACAGAATCGTAGGCACCGACGCCAAACAGATAAGAGCCATAGGCGCAATTCTCAAACAACTCGGCGTCAAAAACGTGGCGTTGATATACAGAAAAGACCCATACGGAGAGGGGCTCTACCTAGAGCTCCAAAAAGAGGCGGCCAACCGCGGGTTTAAACTAGTATCCGTCGCCTCCTACGACCCAGACCCCAAGGCGTTCCCACAGGCGGCGCCGGAAGCCGTTAGGAAGATCTCCACAGAGGTGAAAGACTTAGTGGGGCCCGACTTCGCGTTGGTAATAGTCTCTTTTGAAGACGACGGCGCCGTAGTGCTTAAAGCCATCGGACAAGACCCAGTCCTCTCCAAGGCTAGGCTAATAGGCACCGAGGGGATGGCCTTCTCTCCCATCTTGCTACAAGAGGGCGGAGACGTCATGGCCAAGGGGAGGATAATAGGGACAGCCAACTGGGCCCTCCCCACTACGCCTGAGTACCAAGACTTCTACAAGAAGTTCAAAGCCAAATGCGGGGCGGAGCCCATAACCCCAGCCCCACAGTCCTACGATGTGATTAGAATGCTCGGCGAGATAATGGCCACGATAGGAACAGACGACCCCGACAAAGTACGCGCCACGCTAGAACAGTGGGGCAAACAAGGCACATACAAAGGCGCCACGGGGGTAGTCCTACTTGACGAAAACGGCGACAGAGCCAACCCCAACTTCCTACTATGGGGCGTAGCCGTCAAAGACGGAAAGCCGACATACATAGAAGTCGGCTACTACGACTACGACAAAGACGCAATACAGCTAACAGAAGAAGGCAAACAATACTTCGGGTAAAAGATAAAAACCAATTTTTCTACCTAAACTAGCGGCGGTAGTCTAGCCTGGTTTAGGATGGCGAGGGCCGACCGCCCCCACAAGCCTCCCAAGCCGTTGATCCCGGGTTCGAATCCCGGCCGCCGCACTCTCTCTATACACTTAACCCACCGACTAGTCCTACTGCGTTACCTAAGCGGCGACCTTTGCCGAGTAGTGGGTACATTCTGGTAGGTATAAGAGTGGTGCGGGGGGTGGGATTTATAGGCCGGCGCCTCGCCGTGAACCCACGCAGGCCTACGCCACAGGGTCTTAAGCCCTGCCCCTTTGACCTGGCTCGGGCACCCCCGCCGTTTTAGTTTCTACAGACGAATTTTTAAGTTTTGCCTGCGGCTTCCCTTGAGTTGTGTGGGGCGTGGAGTTTTTATTCTTGGTAGTTCGGGTTTTTGATGTCTAGGGAGTTGTTGGTTACTAAGATCAGGGACGGCACTGTGATCGACCACATCCCGGCGGGGCGCGCGTTGGCTGTTTTGCGGATTTTGGGCATCTCGGGGAGGGAGGGTCTTAGGGTTGCCCTCGTCATGAATGTGGATTCTAAAAAGCTTGGACGTAAGGATATTATTAAAATAGAGGGGAGGGAGCTCACCCCCGAGGAGGTTAATATCATCTCGGCGGTTGCGCCGACGGCTACTATCAACATTATTAGGAATTTCGAGGTTGTTAGGAAGTTCAAGGTCTCGCCGCCTGAGGTGGTTAGGGGTAGGTTTAAGTGTAAGAACCCTACGTGTATTACAAACGCCCCGAGGGAGCCTGTGACGCCCGTCTTCCGACTGGTGAGGCGGGAGCCTCCTCTTTTTGTCTGTGAGTACTGTGGGCGCTACCACGAACTGGGCGACTTGGTATGATCCAGGCGCTGGTGGAGCGGGGGGTTGTCAAGTTTGGAGAGTTTACGCTTTCCAGCGGCTTGAAGAGCCCCTTCTACGTAGACCTGAGGGGGGTCTTGGGGCATCCCGATTTGTTGAGGTGGGTTGTTTCTCGCTACCTCTCTATTCTCGTTAGGCTTGATTTTGACGTGGTTGTCGGCGTGGCCACTGGGGGTATTCCGTACGCCTCTATTGTGGGGTATCTGTTGGGCAGCCCCGTTGGCTACGTGAGGCCGGAGGCCAAGGGTTACGGCACTGGGAGGCAGGTGGAGGGGGTGGACGTGGCCGGCAAGAAGGTCGTCGTGTTAGACGACGTGGTGACGACTGGGAAGAACGTAATTGCGGCTGTGGACGCCTTGAGGGTGGCCGGGGGGCAGGTGGTGGGCGTCGTCGTGTTTTTAGACAGGGAGCAATGCGGCGTTGAGAACATAAAGTCGTCGACTGGGGTGGAGGTATACAGCGTGTTTAAGATGCGGGAGCTCCTAGAGCGGCTTAGGCCGTATGTCCACGAGTCTCACTACCGCTCTGCGATGGAGTACTTGGCGCAATGGCGTTGTTGAGGCTGGTGGGCCGTCTGGCGCATTACGTACATCCTGAGATTTCTCACAAGCTCGGCTCTCTTATTTTCTCCATCCCCCTGCCGAGCTGTAGGTGCGACTACGCCTGGGAGGTGGGCGAGGTCAAGGTCTGCGGCCCCGTGGGGGTGGCCGCGGGGCTCGACAAGACTGGTCTGTACGCCAGGTTTCTCTCGTTTTTCTGCCCTGGTTTTATAGTGGTGGGCTCTACCCTGCTGTATAGTAGGCGTGGTAATAAGCCGCCGCGTTTGGCCAGGGCGCGGCCCTACTCTTTAGTAAACGCCATGGGGCTTGGCTCGCCTGGGATTCCGCGTGTGGTGGCTAGAGTCTCCGCGTTGCGTTACCCAGTTTTTATCAGCTTGGCTGGGTTTAGCGTGGGCGATTTCCTGGTGCAGATTGAGTACCTGCAGAAGTTTTTCAAGCCAGCAGCCGTTGAGCTGAACCTCTCCAGCCCGACGTATAGGGGGTTTTGGAGGGCGGTGCCCGACATCCCGGCAGACGTCCCAGTCTTCGTCAAGCTCGGCCCGTCGCAAGATGTGCTCACAGCGGCGGCTCAGGCGAAGAGGAGGAGGTGGGGGGTCGTTGTTACGAATACTCTTCCGATTGACGACGTTAGGATAAGCGTGGGGAGGGGCGGCCTAAGCGGCTTGCTTTTGTACAAATACGGGGTCAAAGTCTTGGAGAAGGTTAGGAGAGTTGTAGGCGACGGCGTCCCCGTCATATACGCCGGGGGGGTCTTCACCTGTAGCCAGCTCCGCGAGGTGCTGAGACTGGCCGACGCGGCGGAGGTGCTCACAGCCGTTCTGTACTTCACTCCATACGTCCTCAAGTTGCTTAATCAATGCGAAGGCATTGGACGGCGGTAGCCCTGGCCTGCTCCAGCAAAGCCACTAGCCTGCGCCAGTGCGAGCCGCGCCAGTACGTCTTGCCGCAGGACGTACAACGCCAACACTTGTCGCTCATGATTTTGTGGCCCACGGCGGCCTCGGCGTCTGCGCAGTCCACCTCGGCCAGCTCGCCGCCGCAGATTGGGCAGAGGCTCTTTTCCAGCGGCCTGGCCCCTGTATGGATGAACACGGCTATCCACTTCACGTGGTCTTCGGTTTTTAAGAGGATGGTGGGGCCTCTCCTGGCTTTAAAAAGCTCCTCGTCTCTCGTCGCCACTACGCACGTGGTTTTTGCTAAGTCTGCGTCGTCTGCGTCTGGGGCGTAGAGCGTCTTTATGCCAAAGAGGATTCGCAATATCCTCGCAAGCCACCCGAGCATAGAGTCGACGTATACGCAGGAGAGGTCTACTTCGCCTTTTATGAGACAGTCTACCACGTCTGGAATATTTCCTCGATTTCGTGCCAAGTCAGGGGTGTGCCCTTCCCCTGCTCCGCCACTCTCGACGGGCCTGGTATGGCCGCCGTGATGTCGTCTATTGGGCACCCGGCCCACCTGTTGGCTAGGTCTTTTGCAAGTTTGCTCTTCTCAACGTTGCCGGGCGTAATAACCACGTACTGCTCGGCCAGTAGTTGTATGGACTTGGGCGGCGCCGCCACTACTCTGTGGATCTCGCCGTCTTTTCTACAGCCAAGCGCCAGCTCAAGTCTTACGTTTTTTACGTATTCTCTCTTGCCGTAGATCATAAAAGACCCCTTTGCGAGGTATTGCCCCGGAGGCGGCTGTTTAGACACTTGTTCTCCTCTTACATAGTAGACGTCGATGGAGTGGATGCCGATTTTCCAAGCCCTGCTGTACGCGGCTGCGAATTGGGCAGCCTGCAACACCTCAAGTGGGTCTTCTGACGGCGGCATTACGACCACGGAGGCGCCTGGGATATCTGCGTGGAAAAATAGGTAATGGTCTTTCAGGTATTTCCTGACGACTACCTCGTTCTGCGCCGCGTCTCTTCCGCCTATCACCGGCCTCTTGCCTGTCGTGACTGTCCAGTGGAATTTTTCAAACCACTTCTTCTCCACGACTACCTTCGCGGCTGATCTGAGCCTTTCTTCTACCTTCCTGCGTTCTTCTTCTACTTTTGCCAGCTCGGCCCTCAGCCTTTGTAAGACTTCTAAGGCCTTTGCGGCTTTTTCTTCTAATTCCTTTGCCTTGTCAAACAACTCGCCTATCTGCCGCCCTATTGACACGCCTTTTTTCAACTCCACCTCTACTCCTTCTGGCAACTGTACCTTAACGACGTTGTTGACGTGTAGTATACGTATACTGCTCTCTCCGCCAGACAGTGCTTCTTCGATTTCTGCCTTGTACATCAAAAGCTTGTGGGCCAGGGCCTTGATGGCCGCCGCCTCTCTCCGGTATTCAGGAATTTTTTGTTCTAGGTCTTTTATGGTGGCCTCCAGCCTCTTCCTCCTCTGGTCTAGTCCGTGTGCCGCTCCGGAGGCGGCCGCCTCGGCCTCCAGCGGCACGAAGTAGAAGTCTAACGCGGCCCAGAACTTGTCGAAGAGCTTTACCTCGTCGCATTGAAGCGCCAACGGCCTTATGGGCAAAACGCTGATGGCGACGCCGTTTTTAAGACACACGGAGGGCTCGGCCCTCCCTGAAGACACTCCGTCGATTATTTTTTTCAACTCCGCGGCGATTGCCGCAGGGTCGTTGCCTGCTCTTGCTAACAGCTCGTCTGCCAGCTCTGGGCCGGTCCCCACCCTTCTAATTAGGCTACGCCTCACGTCGCCGGGGTCGATGGCTCTCGCTATTTCTTCTACGCCGGCTTTTAACACGTCGATAAACACGGCGGGGGGGTACGCGTAGGGGAGGCCCGGCCTCAGCTCTCTGTCTTTGCCTCTGTAGCTGTGCATCAGCCACACGATCTTGCCTCCTCGCACCGCGACTAGGTTAAAAGGCTCTAGTAGCTCTACCACAAGCGTCCCCGACTCGAAGCGGAGTTCTAAAAGCCGGTCAAACCTAGGCATGTGGACGTCTAGCAACTTGTCGCCGCGGAAAAGCCCTCTTAGAGTCTCGGCGCCTTCGTGCGTCCTTTCAGGAACGACGCCGGTTAGAGACGCCCTGTATTTTGTGACCGCCACGTAGCCGGGCGAGAACTTGAAGAGGAACCCGGCGCCTGTCTTGTAGATGTTCTCCACGCGGCCTCCCACCAGTTGCTTCATCTCTACTGCCGAGGCTAAGAGGTCTAGCGCCGTTACGGACTTCTTCACAGTGTTGAGTTTTGTTATAAAATTAAGCTAAACGTACCCCGTGGCGTTCTAGAATTTCTTTCATTAACAAGGCGTCTTTATCAAGCAGGGGGGACTCGCATATTAGAGTAATCGTCACGTCTCTTTTCTTCAACTCCTCAGCCAGAGGCTCAAAAGGCGGCATGTTTCTCTCAATTGGCTCGTGTTCGTCGACAAATTTGCCGTTTCTGTAACGCACTGAGGTGAAGTGCGTGTGCATATGCGCGTTTCTAAAAGTCTTCGCCCAGAGGTCTAGCACTTCGCCGTAGTTAATAACGCCGCCGTTTCTGGCGTATAGGTGGCCCCAGTCGATCACCGGCACGACGAAGTTAAGCTCTTTGGCTAAGCCAAAGGCCTCCTCCACGCTTCCGAACTGGTTGTTACGCGCCGTGACTTCTACTCCTACGTAAACGCCGGAGGGCTGGCCCGCCTCCTCATAAGCCTTGGCGAGCTCCTCTTTAACTTTTTCGTAGCAGGCGGAGGGGCCCCGCTTGCCGTAATACGCGGCGTGTACCACCACCACCCACGCCCCCATGTGGTAGGCTCTGTCCAACGAGTCCACTAGCCTCTGCCGCGACTTCTCCACCTTCTCCTCCTCGTCTGAGCACAGGTTTATGAAGTAAGGGGCGTGCACAGACAACTTAACCTCGTACTCCGAGGCCGCCTTGCCCACTTGTTTTGCAAGTTCTCGCGACATCCTAACCCCCTGGACGAACTCCACCTCCATGGCGTTTAGGCCCAGCTCTCTTACAACTTTGACGGCGTCAAGCGTAGACTTGGCCTTTGCGACGTATTGAGGAATTCCGGCGGGGCCTAAGTAGACCTTCGCCATGTTTTAACCTTTTTTACTCTATTTAAGAGTTGGGACCGTGAAAGAGGCCCCTCTTTTCGACAGGCAACTGGGGATGTTGTACTACGCCACTGAGACCTGCCCGGCGGGCGGCGTGATTAAAGAGCAGCCGGAGGACTTTGTAGTAGAAGAGGTCCTAGCCGACGGGACAGTAGTGGCGCTTGACGGAGTCTCGCTTAAGCCTAAGGTGGGGAGCTGGACGTGGATCCACGTCGTTAAGAAAAACGTAGACACCATCAAGCTTTTGCTTTTGCTGAAGAAGAGCCTGGGCCTAGGGAGGGAGGAGGTGTCTGTGGGGGGGATAAAGGACACCAGAGCCGTGGCTTCTCACATCATCTCTATAAAAGGCTCCGTCTCGCAACTGCCCAAGGTGCAAAACGTGGAGTTCCGCGGCTACTGGTCCATGGATAGGCCAATTACGCCGTCGCAAATCTTCGGCAACCGTTTTACAATAGTCCTTAGGCGAGTTGAGCGCGTGGACTGCGCGTTGGAGACGCTTGAGGTTTTAAAGACGGCGGCCGTTCCCAACTACTACGGCTATCAACGCTTCGGCACAATACGGCCGGTGGGCCACCTACTGGGGCTGGCCTTGTTGAAAAAAGATGCGGAGGAGTTCTTCGAGACGATGTTTTGCAAAGTGTTTCCCCACGAGTCAGAGGCCGCCAAGAGGGCGAGGGAGCTTGCCTGTAGGGGGGAGTACGCCAAGGCTTTAGAGGCCTTCCCCAAGAGGTTTTTAGAAGAGAGGGCTTTTT
This sequence comes from Pyrobaculum sp., assembly GCA_038879095.1. Lineage (GTDB taxonomy): Archaea > Thermoproteota > Thermoprotei > Thermoproteales > Thermoproteaceae > Pyrobaculum. The sequence continues at coordinate 18,415 of JAVZUI010000024.1, forward strand.
TAAGAAAGCTGTCCGCCGGGTCTGACCTCTGGAACGCCGCCATGGCCATACCGTTGCAAATACTTAGGATGTACGTCGAGGCGGCTCAGTCCTACCTCTTTAACCTGTTCCTCTCTAAACGCATGGAGCTGGGCCCCCTCGACGCCGCCGTAGACGGCGACTTGATAGAGCTCAACGGGCAGGTGGTGTACTACGCAGAGGGGCTGAGGGGGGACGTGGTTCTGCCTGTGGTGGGCGCCGGCGTTAAAATGCCTAGAGGCAAGGTGGGGGAGGGGCTTGTCAAAATTTTAAAAGAGGTGGGCCTAGACACGTCCTCTTTTTTAAAAATGCCCAGGGGGCTGAGGGCGTATGGAAGCTACCGCAAGGCTAGGCTAGAGGCGTTTAAGCTAGAGTACGCACAGTCGGGAGGCGACGTGAGGCTGCGTTTTGTGTTGCCCAGGGGGAGTTACGCCACCGTCTTGTTGAGAGAGGTGGTTAAGCCCGCAGACCCCGCCGCCCACGGGTTCTAGAAATATTTATTTTTGTGAAGGTTTTATGACGTGGTAAAGGCACAGCCGGCGGACTTGCCGATTGAACTGCCTAAAAGAGATGCGTTAATCATATTGGCAGTACACAGCTACATCCCCTCCCAGGCTAATCCCAGGGCGGAGTTTTTAGAGACCATCCTCCAGGCGTTGGAGGGCCGCGAGGTTTCTATCACGTTTTCTATGCCTAAGTCTTATTTTGAAAAGGCGGTTAAGATAATGGGGCTTGAGAAACTTGCCGGGAAGTACGGCGCTAAGATTATTCAGCCTCATTTAAACGCCACGTATAAGCTCGAGCTACAGTCGCCGAGGGGCAATAAGTTTACGGTAAGGGCGCTGGAGGCGGCCTTCGACCCGTCTCTGCTTAAAATCGTCGTGGCGATACCCGTGAGCCACCCGCAGACGATTTTATATTTGACAATGCCCACGGCGGCGTTGCAGGTGTTAGAGCCGAAAGATTCGCAAAACCTCTACGAGGGCTTCAGGGCGTTGTATAAGTACATAGCCGACATCTACAGACAGGAGAAGAGCACCATCTGCATCTCAGACGGCAAGTTCGTAATTGAGGGCGACGGCCCTATAAAAGGCTTTCAACGGTACTGGGGAGTACAGGTAGTTGGAGAAAACTGCGCAGAGGTAGACTACGTAGTTGCCAACGGCGTAGGCGTCAACCCAGAGGATTTGGGATACCTCTACTTTTACTACGGCGGCGCCTGGCCTCGGTTAGAAATGCCACAACTTGTAGAAAAGAATAAAATACAAGTCAAGTTGACAAGCAACGTGGGAATTCTGCTTAGCTGGAAGAAGGGGTGATGAATGCGTTGGTGTATGATACGTGAATGGCGACGGACGGGCTGAATTCTATCTGCGTGTCTAGTAACCCGACGCAGGGGCAAGCCTCCGGCAGGGCTAGGCTTAAAACTTAAATATTATTGTTAATAGGGGGCCTATGGCAAAGCGTGGCGGCAAGAGGACGGTCGGCGTGCCTTATAGGTTTCACGTCACTCCTGGCATATTTATGAATAGCCTCGTCCCCGTTGCTGACAACTCCGGGGCCAAAGTCGTGAGAGTGATAGGAGTAGTTGGTCACTACTCGAAAACTGTGCACAGGAGGATCCCCGGCGCCGGCGTAGGGGATATGGTAGTAGTGGTCGTGAGAGAGGGCAAGCCAGAGTTGAGAAAACAAATATTCAGAGCAATTGTAATTAGGCAGAGGAGGCCCTTTAGAAGGCCGGACGGCACATGGGTGGCGTTTGAGGACAACGCAGTTGTGTTAACTACGCCGGAGGGAGATCCAAAGGGCTCTGAAATACACGGCCCCGTGGCCATGGAGGCCACGCTCCGCTGGCCTACTATTGCCAACCTAGCCTCGATTATTGTATAGTTTCAGTAAACACTCCACCCCCCTCTTTGTAAATACTGTTTATTTATACGGAGGCGTTGTGCATCAACGTGGCAGTGGCCAAGCTAGAGGCGTTGTTGCCGAGGCTTAGTAGGCTCCCCCCTCGTAAAAAGGCAGAGTTGTTATATAAGCTTAGGGAGGAGCTAGACGAGGACTCTTTTAGACACTTCGCCACACTTCTCGCGGTAGATCTGTCTAGAGTGGAGAACCCCAGGCGGTGGACCGTGGCGGAGCTAGAGGAAGAGGTCGGCGACTTGGCGGAGTTCGTCGAAGAGTTTTACGAAGACTCGCCGGAACCGGAGGTTTTAGAAGAGGACCACTACGTGGGGCAGAGAGTAGTGGAGAGGCTATGGAAGTCGAGTATCTAATCGAGAAGCTCGGGCCCTACCTAGGAGGCATCGATGTGGACAAGATAAAGAAGATACTAGAAGAAAGACGAGCAGACGCCGCTTTGAGAATTTTAGGCGTAGACGC
>JAVZUI010000024.1:20824-27302 GCA_038879095.1 Pyrobaculum sp.
GACGCCGGGGGGGAGGAGTACGAGTTGGAGTGCATAAGACTGGCGACTTTCCTAGAGAAGTATGTGGAAGAGGAGAAGAGGCTGAGGCAGCTCTTAGTTGAGTTGAAGACAATGGGGGTGTCTCCCAGCGACTTAGCCGGCTTGAAGAGGAGGATTAGGGCTGTTAGGAAAAACATACGCATCTACAGGGAGATGTCAAAGAGATGTCATCGCAGGTCAATGTCGTCACAAGTCGGGCCCCAGGGTTCCAATCACTAGGTAGAAGATTTATGTGGTTTTAAGTTCCTAACTCCCACGAGGAGATGTACCTTCTCTGCTCTTCCGTCAGCTCTTCGATCTCAACGCCCATGGTCTTAAGCTTGAGCCTCGCCACCTCGCGGTCTAACTCGTCTGGGAGCTTGTAGACGTCTACTGGCAGGTTGTTTTTGACTAAGTACTCGGAGGCCAGGGCCTGGTTTGCGAAAGACAAGTCCATTACCTCCGATGGGTGCCCCTCAGCCGCCACTAGGTTGACCAGCCTCCCCTCTCCAATTAGGTACACCCTCTTGCCGTTTGGCAACGTGTATTCCTCTAGATACGGCCTAATAGTCCTCTTACCGACAGCAACTCGTTCCAAGCCGGCCACGTCTATTTCTACGTTGAAGTGGCCTGCGTTTGCGAGCACCGCGCCGTCTTTCATTTTAAACATGTGGCCGAGGTTTACCGCTCTTATGTTGCCGGTGGCTGTGATAAATATGTCGCCCTCCGAGGCGGCTTTGTCCATTGGCATTACTTCAAACCCGTCGAACAAGGCCTCCAGCGCTCTTATCGGGTCTGCCTCTACTACAATAACTCTCCGGGCGCCCAGGCCCTTGGCCCTCGTGGCAATCCCGCGGCCGACCCACCCGTAGCCGGCCACCACGACTACCTTGCCGGCGATTAGTAGATTCGTCGCCCTCATCACTCCATCCCAGGTGGATTGTCCTGTGCCGTATCTGTTGTCAAATAGGAATTTGGTATATGACTCGTTGACTGCAATAATTGGGTAGAGGAGCTTCCCGGCTTTTTTCAACGCCCTGAGCCTAATAACGCCGGTGGTCGTCTCCTCCGTGCCGCCCCTCAGCCCAGACAACAAGCGGTCTCCGTCCAACGTCCCGGCGGTCTCTGCGACGTATTCTACCGTCTGGTCTCTTATGCCATGTTTAATCTTGTGTATAGTGGCTGTGAGGTCTGCCCCGTCGTCTAGCGTAATTGTTGGCTGAAACGAAATTGCGAAGCCTATGGCGTTGTAGTACTCTCTCTCCGTCATGCCGCGCCACGCGTATACGTGCACGCCCTCCTCCGCCAGAGCCGCCGCCACGTCGTCTTGCGTAGAGAGGGGGTTGGAGGGGATTAAGACCACGCGGGCGCCGCCTACGGCCAACGTCCTTATCAACACGCCCGTCTCCTTAGTTACGTGTAAACACGCGGCGACTGTCTGCCCCTGTAGCGGCTTTTCTTTTTCAAACCTCTTCCGTATTTCGAGGAGCACTGGCATGTTGCGCTCAGCCCAGTACAACTGCTCTCTGCCCTTTGGCGCCAGAGAGGGATCTTTAACACGCGACTCCATTGGCTCGCAAGTATTTACACTTTTAAATACTAAGAAGCTGACAACACAGCCATGACAGTCCCAAGGGTTAGGACCTACGTGCCTGGGTTCGACGAAATTTTGTACGGAGGAGTGCCGGACCGGAGCGTTGTTTTACTAAGCGGGGGCCCTGGGACTGGGAAGTCCATTCTCGGAAAACAGTTCTTGTTTAACGGGCTGAAGAAAGGCGAGGCTGGCGTGTTTGTAGCGCTTGAAGAACACCCAGTGGCCGTGAGGCGTAGTTTCAGACACTTCGGCTGGGACGTTGCGCAGTATGAAAGAGAGGGGAAGTTTGCAATAGTTGACGCCTTCACAGGCGGCATAGGCGCCGCGGCACAGCGGGAGAAGTATGTGGTTAAGCAGGTGGACGACGTCCACGAGCTAAGCGACGCGTTGAGGCAAGCTATTAGAGACACTGGGGCTAGGCGCGTGGTGATAGACTCCGTCTCTACGCTTTACTTAACTAAACCGGCCATGGCGAGGGCTACTATAATGACGCTGAAGAGAGTGATAGCAGGGCTGGGCTGCACCGCGTTTTTCGTCTCACAGGTATCTGTGGGAGAAAGAGGGTTCGGCGGCCCCGGCGTAGAACATGCAGTAGACGGCATCGTCAGGCTAGACCTGGACGAAGTAGACGGAAAGCTGTACCGCTCGATCATAGTGTGGAAAATGCGCGACACAAAACACTCAATGCTTAGACACCCCATGGAGATAAAAGACAACGGCGTTGAAATACACTGGGACAAGTACATGAAGATAACTCCCACGTCTGTTAAAATTGAGACTCTGCCTAGAGAAGAGGTCGAGGTAATGCGGCGCGCGGTGGAGGATGCTGAGAGGCAGCCAACTCCGAAAAAAGTTGAAATAGAGGAGGAGTAATATGGAGATCCCTCTAAAGCCTGTCGGGCGCGAGGAGATTAGAAAGTTGGAGTCGGCTCTTTTAGTAATGGCGTTGTTTGACAAAGAGACTTTTGAAGCCATTAAAGACCCGTCTGCCCGGGTGACTTGGGTTGATAGCTTATACACAGCCGCGGCGGCGTTTGCGAGGGAGAGGGCCGGCGTCCCTATTTCAAAAATAGCCGAGGAGTTGGGAGTTACGGAGGGCACCATTAGGCGCCACTTAAAAGGCGAGACTAAGGCCGGCCAGCTGGTGCTAAAGGTGTTTGAAAAATTGGCGAAAGAGGGGTTTAAGATAGACCTGCCACAAGAGCTTGCGCCGCTGGACTGTTCTAAAGAGCTAGAGGAGCTCAGGTCGAAGATTGAAAAAGTTAAGAAAGCTCTTAACGAGATTCAAAGTTGGCTCTAATTCTTAAAACCAAGTTTTTTACCGCATATGGTTGTAATAATAAACGAGGTGAGGGATAAAGGCGTCCAAGTGGCTTACGACGTTATAACTGGTATCAACAACCGCGAGTATCCGCCTGAGCTAGAGGCGGAGATAAGAACTGCCGTGGAGGAGGCGAGGAGGACGCTTTCTCTAGACGGTTTAAAAGACCACCCCATTGTAAGGGCATACCGCGACTTCTATTGGAGAGTGCTTAAGATAGACCCCACAAAGCAAAGGCCGGCCCAGGAGGCGCTCTTGAGAAGGGTTCTGAGGGGCGAACCTCTGCCTCGCATAAGCCCTGCGGTGGACGCAGGAAACGCGGCGTCGATTAAGTACATAGTGCCCATCGGCCTATACGACTTGGCGAAGATCAAAGGAGACGTACTCCGCATTAGAATGTCTAGGCGCGGAGAGGTGTTCCGCCCCATAGGCGGCACCCCCTTTGAACTAGACGAACAGATAGTACTCGCGTCAGATACGCAAATTCTACACGTCTATCCGTACAGAGACAGCGTCGACACTAAGGTGGAGGAGGCTACAAAAGACTTGTTAGTAGTCGTGGCGGGCGTGCCCGGCGTCGACGCCAACAGGCTTGTGGACACGGCGTTGTACTTAAGACGCCTGTTCGCAATTCTCGGAGGCCGCCCCGTCGGCGAGGTGGCAGTCACTTAACGCGTTCTAAGAAGGCGTCTACTAGCTCTTTAATAGACGGCCCCTCTAACACCTTTAACCTCCAGCCGACTCTAGCCACAGGCTTGTCGATACGAATCGCCCTCTCAATCTTAGCAGGTGAAGCCACTAAGACAAGGTCTGCGTCTATACGCCTAATAGTCTCTTCTAAGTCTCTCTTCTGCTCCGGGGTATAGCCTAAGCTCGGCAGGACTGGCCCCGTGCCGTATTCCTCGTACACCTTTTTAATCACCCCAACTGCGTAGGGCCTGGGGTCCACCACGACGGCCCCGTATTTCAACGCGGCGATGTACCCAGCGGCGTAGGGCAAGCCGCCGTGCGTCACCGTGGGCGCATCCTCTATGACGAGGACTCTCTTCCCAGCTATCTCTTTATCGACGAAGACTTCTAAATCGGCCTTTGTAACTGTGGCCTTGGGGTTGGCCCTCTTCACGTTGCTCACCACTTTTTCAACAGACTCTCTGGGGGCGTCGCTGACTTTTGTAACAACGACGGCGTCCGCCATTCTGAGGTTCGCCTCCCCGGGGAAAGAGCCTACCTCGTGGTTTGGCCTACGCGCGTCTGTGACGACTATCATAAAGTTTGGCCTAAAAAACGGAAAGTCGTTGTTGCCGCCGTCCCACAGCAACACGTCGCCTAGCTTCTCGGCCTCTCTTAACACCTGTCCGTAATCCACGCCGGCCAACACCGGGACGCCCATTTCTACGTACTGTTCGTACTCCTCTCTCTCCTCAAAGGTGAGCTTGTCTAAGTCCTCCGGCCTCCGGTACACCTCCACCACGCCTTCTTCTAAGTCTCTGTAAGGCATTGGGTGTCTCACCGCCACAACTCTTAACCCCCTGGCCCCCAGCTCTTTTACAACCTCGCGCGAGACGGAGGACTTACCTGCGCCAGTCCTAGTGGCAGTCACGGCAATTACAGGCTTAATAGAGTCGAGGTAAGTGTCGTTCGGCCCGTGTATTTTAAAAGAGGCGCCGGCCGCCAAGACGGCTGAAATTATGTGGCCGACGTCTTCATACAACAAGTCGCTAAACGCCAGAACCGCCTCGTCTACCCGTAGCTCTTTTAGATATCGCGTCAGCTCTTCATAACTCCTCCACGTGTAGATGGGAATGCCCTCTGCGTTTGCCGCCAAGCCCGGCGGATATCTCCGGTTTGGAATTGGTATCTGAGTCATTAAAAACGCCACTACCTTATAATCGCGCGACCCTCTGTACACAGTATTGTAGACGTGGAAGTCGCGCCCCGCCGCCCCTATAATGGCGACTCTACGCATAGAGCTAAGGATCTATTGGTTTATATATATTACTATAGAGTGCGTTTTTTATAAGTACACCTGGGTTATGCGACGTGTTGATATTCGGCGACGTCCACATCGGATCGCGCCACGCAAGGCTACAAGAACTTAGAACCTGCTTAAAAGGCCTAAGCGACGACGAAGTGGTCATCACAGGCGACCTCTACGACGACCAGCACAGGGTAGTTGGGAGAGAGGAGGCGGCGGCTTTGATAAAAAAGGCGATGGACATATTGCAAATTAGGCCTAAGAGACTTTACATCGCCTTCAGCTCCTCCTCCCACGACCCGCTGCTCGTCCAGCCGCTTATAGAAAAAATAGAGGGGGTGGAGGTCTTTGCGTACAACGGAGAGTTGTTAGTAGAGACCGAAAAGGTGAGGCTCTTAGCGACTCACGGAGATAAGGCGGTGAGAAGCGGCGTGGCGGCGTACTTCCTAGACCTAGTAAAAAAAGGCGCCGTGGGCAGGGCCTTGAGGCGTAAGTTAAAAGTTGGGGGGGACGTGTGGCTTGCGTACGGACACAGCCACGTGCCGTTTCTAAGCGTAGAGGAGAAGATTGTGAACCCAGGGGCTTGGAAAGTCTACGGGATTAGAAGAATTAGAGGCACAGTCTACGAACTACCGTCTTCCAAGCCTCTCTGCTAGCCAGACCTCAAGCCTCTCTAAAGCCTCTGGCAGTGTCCCAAGCTCTACCACGTCCTGGCCGTAGCCGCCGCCTAGCAGACACCTACGCCAAGGCGCTTGAAACCCGATGTTCCCCAAGGCGACTCTCTTGACGTTTTCCGCCGTTAAGTCCTCGGTGTTTATAGAAGCGCCAGGCCCTGCATATGCTATGCGGTGGGCGTAGCCGACGTAGACTAACTCCCCCGTTGCGTGGGACAAAACCTTAGAAATAGTGGCCTGTCTACACGTGGACATGTTTAAAACACGTGTGCGGTACCCCATCTTGGCAATCAAGGCGCCGAAGACGGCGAATTGATAAGAAGAGCCGGGGGGCGGGGGCACGACGGTAACTTGCCCCAGAGGGCTTGAGACGTCGAAAAGGAGGTATGTGTAGTAGTCGCGTAGTTGGTACTTGCCGGCCGCCTCGCCTAGTATCATAAGGCGGATAGGGCCTCCAGCAGTTCGGCGGCTGTCATGTAGCCGAAGTGTATGTAACCCCTGTTTTTCGCAAAGTCGTATATGAGAATTGTGGGAGTCCCGTATACGCCCACTCGCTCGGCCAGCTCTTCACAAGTCTTCAAGTCGTCGGCTTGGCAGGCGCCCGCCTCTACCTTCTTGCCGTTGTACACCTCTTTGATGAACTTAAGCCTCTCGTCGGAGTTTAGACACCTAAGAGATTTGTGAAGAGGCTCCGCGTCTTTGTGAACTACGTAGTCGCACATGGCGTATGTCACAAGGCCCTTTCTAGCCATTTCCAACAAGACGTCCTCAGTTTCGTTAAAAAGCCTGGCGCAGAACGGGCACTTGAGGTCGAAAAACACCACCACGGCCCTGTTCCCATTCCCCACCTTTACAGTCGCCAGTTCTAGCAGTTTTTTAACTACGTCGGTGTTGGT
>JAVZUI010000025.1:0-23386 GCA_038879095.1 Pyrobaculum sp.
TATAGCTTAACTAAAGCTTTGCCCTCGGCCCCGTCGTATACTATTGAAAGCACTAAGGAGGGGGGGATGGAGTTGGAGACCACCCCCTTCAACTTGCTCTCTTCTATGGCCTCCCCCTCGTATTCCCGAGTCTCTTCTTCAAGTTCTTCAAACTCTTCTTCAAACTCAGCCACGTATTAGAGTTTGTGCCTGTTAAAAACTAACTGCCAGTATTACAGAACTTAAAAACTTATAAAGAGCTCCTACATTGACTATCGTGGTAATTTACGTATCGCCACATAAGTCAGACAACAAGCCGTCGGCGGCCACGGACTTAAAACGAATAATTGTGACTGAGATAATAAACGACGCGATACACGGCGTGACTATCTTAGACGAGAAGGGAGTTCCGCTAATCCACCACCTTCCCAACACGCTCACGGCCAAGACGTTGAGGCAAGTGACTAATCTAATTGAGATAATAAATATAATACGACAAAACCAAGATGAAAGTCTTGGCGAATTTAACTATGTGGTAGTAAAATACGCCAATTATAAAGTGGGGATTTTTGAACTTCCCAACAAAAGAGGGTGGCTAATAGTGTTTGTAAACCCGCTGTGGCATATTGAGAACCTGATGTCTAAGATACGCCAATTTGCCTACAAAATAGCTCAAAGCGTTACTTAGCCCGCCCCAGTCTTTGATGCGCGGAGGCCAGCTCGTTTCTTGCAAGGGCCACGAGCAGGTTGAGCTCCCCCGCCAGCACAGCTGCGGCCACAATCTCGGCGAATTTCAAGGCGTTGGTGCCGGGGGGGTTCCCAGAGCCCGCCACGCCTAGCAGTTGCAACGCCTCGCGTTGTGTGGGGAGTCCCGTGCCTCCGCCCACAGTGCCCACCTCTAGGCTGGGGAGGAACACAGATATGTACAGGCCCTCATCCCTAGGCTCTGTGGTGGTTATGCCCATGCTCGACTCCACTACTTGCGCCGCGTCCTGCCCCGTGGCGATGAATATAGCCGCTATTATATTAGCAAAGTGGGCGTTAAAGCCGTAGGAGTGCGCCAGCGCAGAGCCTATGAGGTTTTTCCTAACGTTCACCTCGTGGACGTCCTCCGGCTTGACGCCTAGCCTGTCCAGAACCTCTTTCTTAACCAAGGCTTCGGCGACCACGGTCTTCCCTCTGCCTAGTATAAAGTTTATAGAATTCGCCTTCTTGTCTACACAGACGTTCCCGCTTAGCGCCACTAGCTTCGCCTTGGGAAATCTTTCCTGTAAGTACTTCGCCACGGCGTCTGAGGCTATCGTGGCCATGTTCATCCCCATGGCGTCTCCGGTGGAGTAGACAAGCCTAAGCCACACGTAGTTGCCCACAATAAACGGCTGCACCTCTTTTAGCCGGCCGTGTCTCGTGGTGGACTCAGCCGCTTTTTTAACCTCGTCAAAGTGCCGCGTCACCCACTCCACGAACTCCACGGCGTCGATTAACGACGGCAGTCTAAACAGCGGCGCCCTCGCCATTCCGTCTTTTAAAACCTTAGCCCTGGCGCCTCCCGACTCGGTGACCAGCTTCGCCCCCCTGTTGACGGAGGCCACCAAGGCGCCCTCTGTTGTGGCAAGCGGCACGTAGTAGTGGCCGTCTGCGTAGTCTCCTTTCACTAGCAGGGGCCCCGCCACGCCGACGGGCACCTGCACCGCCCCAATTACATTTTCAATGTTTCTACCAACTACAGTATTTAGGTCTATAATTGTCTTTCCAATATTTTCTAGTTTTACGCCTGTTATTTTTTCGAGGTATTTTCTACGCTCCTCAGCGGCCTTGTTGGCGTCTCCATATATCTTGTCTAATTCGTGAAGCTTTACTTCCATAAAAACATTTTAATAACTTGGCTTTAAAACTCTTCGATGAGAGACGTATACATAGTCGGCGCCGCTTTGTACCCCGCCGGCCGTCATTATTCAAAAAACATCGACGACATGGCCGCCGTGGTGTTAGACAAGGCGCTTTCCGACGCCAAGGCCGACATAGACGCATTGTTTATCGCCTCCTCAACCACCGAAGTGGTAAATAAGCAGCAAATTCTCGGCGCCTACGTCCTAGAGGCGGTGGGCCTTGACAACATCCCCGTGTACAGAGTGGAGAACGGAGACGGCTCAGGCGGCGCCGCGCTGGCCGCGGCTTACCACGCCCTGAAATCAGAGGAGTACAACTGCGTGGCTGTGGTGGGGGTAGATAAGCCAAACGACGTCTTGAGCAACCAGCAACAAGACGTCTACTCCACGACTTTAGATACATATTTCGAGAGGTACTTCGGAGCCACGCCGCTTTCATATGCGGCGCTGATGGCGAAGATGTACCTAAAGAAGTATGAGTATAAGTACGACGACCTGGCCCAGTGGGCAGTGTTGATGCACAGCCACGGCGCCTCGAATCCGTACGCCTACTTTAGAAGGCCTATTAAGCTAGAAGACGCCGTAAACAGCGAATTGGTAAGCGAGCCTCTCCGGCTATACGACGTAGGTCCGCTTGCCGACGGCGCAGCCGCCGCGGTTTTATGCAACAATAAAAAAGACGGCCCACGCATCGCGTCTGTTGCCAGCGCCACTTATGCGGCGCCTTTTAACCTAAGGAGCGACTACGACCGCTTGATAAGCCTAGAGAGAGCGGCAGAGAGGGCCTACGCAAAGGCGAACATAACGCCGAGAGACGTCGCCACTGCGGAGGTGCACGACTCCTTCTCTATATTCGGCGTGTTGGCCCTAGAGGCGCTGGGCATTGTTAAAAAAGGCGGCGCGTTGATGGCCCTCAAGGAGGGAGACCTCCCGGTCAACTACAGCGGCGGGTTTAAGTCCCGTGGCAATATACTAGGCGCCACTGGGGTGTACCAATTGGTAGAAGTGGCGTGGCAGCTACAGGGACGCGAGTTTAAAAAAGTAGATGGGAATTACGGAGTGGTACACAGCATGGGCGGAGTGGATAAAACTTCGACAGTTGTTGTAATTGGTTTATGACAAAGTATAAATATGAAAGGATAGTATAAGGCTATGAAACACGAGTCTGTGCCAATTTACTGGCGTAATATTCCCCAGTACTACCGCCTAGTTGGGAAGAGGTGTAAAAAATGCGGCGCCGTGTACTTCCCGCCAGTGGTAAAGTGCAGGTGCGGCTCCGGCGAGTTAGAAGACGTAGAGCTTCCCAAAGAGGGCAGGTTGGTGGACTACACAGTGCTGTACCAAGTAGGCACGGAGTTCCTAAAACAGAAGCCCCTTATAATTGGCCTAGTGGAGCTAGACGGCGGGGTGAGGGTAACTGGCCAAATTGTAGACGCGCAGCCGGGGAAAATTAGGCCTGGCGTCAAGGTAGAGGCGGTGTTTAGGCGCGTCGCAGTTGACGGGAGGCATGGACTAGTGATGTACGGCTACAAGTTCAGACCTGTGGAGAGGGCATGAGCCGCGTCGGCGTAGTGAGTTGGGGCGCCTACATCCCGAGGTACAGGATTAGAACTGAGGAGGTGGCAAGGATCTGGGGAGACGACCCGCTGAGAATAGTCGACGTATATCTAGTGGACGAGAAGAGCGTCGAGGGCTTTGACGAAGACGCCGTCACAATAGCTGTAGAGGCGGCGAGGAGGGCGATCAAGAGGGCTGGCATAGACCCGAAGAAAATAGGGGCAGTGTATGCGGGTACTGAGTCTAAGCCATACGCCGTGAAGCCTATTTCCTCTATTCTAGTAGATGCATTAGGCTTGGGAAACAACGTCTACGCCGTCGACATGGAGTTTGCATGTAAGGCAGGTAGCGAGGGGCTTGTGTCGGCCATTGGGCTGGTGGAGGCTGGCAGAGTGGAGTACGGCATGACGGTAGGCACAGACACGTCGCAAGGCGAGCCGGGCGAGCATTTAGAGTATTCTGCAAGTAGCGGCGGCGTGGCGTTGATAGTCGGCAGAGACGGAGTAGTTGCCGAGCTAGAGGCGATGTATTCCTACGTCTCAGACACGCCGGATTTCTGGAGGAGGGAGGGGTCGCCCTACCCCATGCACGGGGAGGGCTTTACTGGAGAGCCTGCGTACTTTAGGCACGTGGTCGGCGCCGCGAAGGGGCTGATGGAGAAATACGGCTACAAGCCGTCGGACTTTGCGTACGTTGTCTTTCACCAGCCGAACGGGAGATTTCCAGTGAGGGCTGCCTCTATGTTAAACATACCCATGGACAAGATAAAGCCGGGCATCGTCGTGACGCACATAGGCAACACTTACAACGCCTCTGCGTTGATGGGATTTGCAAAAGTTCTCGACGTTGCCAAGCCGGGGGACAAGATATTACTAGTGCCGTTTGGAAGCGGCGCTGGCTCCAACGCCTTTGTGTTTAACATAACCGACTTGATAGAAGAGAGGCGCAGGGCAAACGTGCCGACTGTGGAGGAGATGCTACAGGACAAGATATATGTGGACTATGCGCAGTACTTAAAAATGAGAAAGATGATAAAATTATTCGAATAATACATTTTTCTAATTTCAGTAAATTAAGTACAAGCCTCATGTTTTACATGCCACGGCGCCAAACAGACAAAGTATTTGAGAGAAAGGAGCAGGTAATAGAGTACCTAAGGACGTACGGGGAGCTTACCACAAGTAGGCTTATCCAACTCACAGGGCTGAGCCACTCACAGATATTCTACATACTGAAGCTCCTGGAGAAGGAAAACGTGGTAAGAGAGGTAAAACGCGGCAAGATCGCGTACTGGCGGCTTGTGGAGACTAGGGAGGCACAGAATTTATAACTCTGCCTCAGTTTAGTAGTGTTATCTGAGCTTTACAAGGCTGGGAAGATAAAACAAGACGCGCTTGGGGTATTAGCAAAGACGGTGATATGTATAAAGACTGGGTGTCTAGCCACAGGACAAGACGTCTTGATAGGCAACGTGACGTTGCAGCTGGCGGAGGCCATAGTAATTGCGCCAAGGTCTCCAAAGCCGCAGGGCAGGGAGCCTGCCAAGAGACAGCTCTCTCAAAAGACGCAAGAAAAGAAGACAAGTCAGCCAGTTCAAGAAGCCGCTAAGCCGCCTAAGATAGAGCCTAGAGAAGAGCAGAAAGGCAAGGAGCCCGCCGGGGCCGAGACGCAGTGGGGTAGCCTCGTATCTCTGCTCTCAAACGAGGCCAAGGTCGACGCGCAGAAGGCCGACTTGGTGCTTACCTCTCTGCTTAACTACCTGTCTGTGTATCCCAGCGTGGGGGTCATCCGCCTAGTGGAAGACGTGTCGCGGATGGCTAAGACAGACCAGAGAGTCGTAAGGGCGGCCCTTGAAATTTTGAGATCTGCAGAGGCGATTGACCTACGCGAAGAGGGGGTCGTAAACTTAAAGAAGGGGGTTAAGAAGGGGGAAATACCGATTTAGCTCTTCTTAGCAGGGACGTAGATCTCCGTCCTGTGGCCCTTTGCAACTAGTTGTAAGTCTCCACGTTCTTTCAAGTTCCTAAGTACTTTGAAAGCCGTGGTCATCTTGATGCCGTACTTGCTGGCGACCTCGTATGGGGTGACCACTTTCATAGACTGGACCTCCTTGGCGATTGTCTGGAAGATTTTTTCGTCAAGTGTCTGTATTGTCCTTTTTGCCGGGGCCTCTTCTTTTTTCACCTCTTTCTTCCCCTTCTGGGGCTGCTGTTGCGCTTTTTCTTTCTCTGCCTTTTTTGCAAGTTGGCTTAACGTTGGCTTTTTCTTACCGCCCATGGCGTAGACTTGGCCCATGTTTTTAAAGTTTTAAAGGCTCATTTTCAGTCAGGCATATTTAAATACTGGTATATAAATTCACGTATGTCTTCAAAAGGCCCTTCTTACCGTATTGAGAACATAGTGGCCACGGTCAACCTCGGCGTTGAGCTAGACTTAGAGAAGCTGGCGGAGAGGCTAACCATGGCTGAGTACAATCCCGACCAATTCCCCGGGCTTATCCTTAGGCTAACTAAGCCGAGGATTTCGGCGCTGATATTCCGCACTGGGAAGATGGTGTGCACCGGCGCCAAGAACGAGGAGGATTTGAAAAACGCCGTGAGGGCGCTGGTAAAGCTGTTAAACGACCACGGGGCGGAGGTGCCCTTCGACCCCGAGGTCCAGATTCAGAACATAGTGGCGAGCGGAAACCTCCACGCAGAGGTTGACCTAGAACAAGCAGTCTTGATGTTGGAAAACGCCATGTACGAGCCCGAGCAGTTCCCCGGCCTTATTTATAGGATGTCCTCCCCACGTGTGGTGATCCTAATTTTTGGGAGCGGTAAGATTGTCTGTACTGGGGCCAAGTCTGAAAAAGACGTCGCCACTGCTGTGCAGAAGCTGTACAGCCAGTTAAAAGACCTAGGGGTGTTGTACGTAGAAGAGGGAGGGGCGGAGGAGGTGGAGGAAGAGGAGGAGATGTGATTTTCCTATACACAGACAAGCTGTTAGAAGTTGAGTTGCCCCAGGTTTTGCCCACTTGCGAAGTTACAGACAGGAGAGTGGTGCCTCTTGTAAAAGAGGACCTCCAGTGTCTACAGTCAGTTTTAAAAAAGGCGTCTCATGGGGTGGTCTTAAAGACGAGGAGTAGGCTATTGTTGTCGTTGGTAAGAGAGCTTAGACCCGACTTAGTGGTGTACGTGTGGGGCCTAGGGCTTAGGAGGAGGGGGGTTGTCCCCATATACTCGGCAGAGGAGTACAGAGGCCCCGCCGTGTATTACGTCAAGACGAAGGCGGAGTTAGAAAGACTACGCGGCGAGTATGTAGAAGGGCTGTTGCTAGACGTAAGGGGGTTTGACCCATATTTAATCGACTTAGCGGTGAGAGGTAAGGTTAGTTGTAGTTGTACAAAATGCGACGTGGTAGAGAGGCTGCTCTGCGACCCCTATAAGGAGGTGGAGGTTTTATGAACGCAAAGCGTAAGGGCTCGGCTAAGGAGCGCGAGTTGGCTAATTTTTTCTGGGAGAGGGGATGCGCCGTGTTGAGGGGCTGCTCGTCTGGCGGCGGGGTGCGCAAGAGGTACGTCCCCGACATTGTGGCCATATGCAGAGGCAGAGTTTTGGTATTTGAGGTCAAGTACCGCTCAAAACACGCGCCTATTAGGCTAGAAGACGAAAAATTGGAAAAATTACTATTATTTGCACAGAGGGCGGGCGGCGGCGCGTATCTCCTTGTTAAATTTGGGCGCGGCCCCTGGAAGGTGGTGGCCCCCGCGGCGCATGTGGGGAAGGAGGATTACGAAAAGGCGGTGGAGCTCCGCCTGTTTTTAGAGTCTATCCTAAGTACAAGCATAGATAAGTATTTTTAAACACGGCAAATGACGCCAGATGTGAAAGATTTGGAAAAACTAGTTGAATACGTGAAAAAAGTGGGGGCGGGCTGCGTGAAGTATGTCAAATACGGCTACGTGCCGTCGAGCGACGTGTACTACTTCAAAATCTTCCTCCTAAGGCCTATGGAGTTGCGGACGTTTTTAGAAATTGTAAAGGAGCTTGAAAAGAGCTACGCCGTGAAGATATACGCGCCCCACGCCAGGGCGCTTAGACTAGACCTTAAGAAAAAATAAAAAGTAGTTTTCTCACAACGCCATGCAGATCAAATGGTATGGACACGCGGCTTTCCTAATTGAGACCTCCACTGCAAAGCTATTAATCGACCCCTGGATAACCAACCCGCTGTCCCCCGCCTCTCCGCAGGAGGTAATCTCCACGAGGCCTACGCACATATTAATCACCCACGACCACTTCGACCACCTAGGCGAGTCTGTGGACATCGCCAAGGCAACTGGGGCGCCCGTCGTAGGCACCTTTGAGCTCATTCTTGAAGTGGCCGAGAAGGGGATTCCGGAGGCTCAGGCAGTCCCCATGAACATCGGCGGCACCGTCAAACTCAGAGACGGCGTTGAGATATACATGACCCCTGCCCTCCATACGGCGAATAGGGGGGCGCCCTCTGGATTCGTCATAGCAACCCCAGAGGGAACGGTTTACCACGCGGGCGACACCGCGTTGTTTAGAGACATGGAGCTGATAGGCGAGCTGTACGACATAGACGTGGCGTTGCTTCCCATAGGTAGCGTCTATACCATGGGGCCGCGTGAGGCTGCTCTGGCAGTCCGGTTTTTAAGACCCAAGCGCGTTGTCCCCATGCACTACAACACCTTCCCCGATATTAAACAAGACCCGGAGGACTTTAAGTCGCGGGTAGAGGCCGTGTCTAGGTCGAAGGTGTACGTGATGAAGCCCGGCGACGTGTTAAAACTCTAACTTTTTTAAATAGGAATTTCGCCTAGAGACATGGACAATTTCGACGTGGTGATAGCCGGCGGCGGCACCGCCGGCGCATACGCCGCATATCTGTTGTCGAGGTCTGGTTTTAAAGTGGCTCTGCTTGAGTCTAAAAGCGGCGGGGAGCTTGGCGTAAAGACGTGCGGCGACGGCCTAGGCCTTCACCACGTGGAGAGGATGTCGCGCTACATTACGCCGAATCCAAGAGTTTTTCAAAACAAAATCGAGGGGGTGGAGCTGATAAGCCCAGACGAGAGGACTAGGCTGTTGATTAAAGGCGAGGGCTACGTATTAGACCGGTTTGCATGGGGCAAGTGGCTAATCGAAGAGGCGGTGAGGGCAGGGGCCTCTCTATACGAGGGCCACACGGCCACGGCGCCGTTGGTGGAAAACGGCAGAGTTGTGGGAGTCAGGGCAGTTGAGCGGAAGAGCGGCGTTGCGAAGGAGTTTAGGGCAAAAGTCGTCATAGACTCCACGGGCTCCGCCGGCGTGTTGAGGAGCAAGCTCGTCGGGTGGCTCATCTCAGAGCCGTTGCACCCAGAAGACGTGTCTCACGCATATAGAGAAATCGTGTACGTAGAGGAGGAGCACGAGAGGCCGCAGTACATTAAGATATACCTAGACATGGTGGTGGCCCCCGGCGGGTATTGGTGGATTTTTCCAAGGTCTAGCACGTTGCTCAACGTCGGGCTGGGCATCTGGGGCATCTTAAAACAAAACCCCAGAGACAACTACGAGAAGTACATCAAGCCGAGGTTTAAGATTAGGGGTAAGTACCACATAGGAGGCGGGTTCATACCCACAAGAAGGCCTTTGAAGTCTTTAGTGGGCAACGGGATAGTGGCTTTAGGCGACGCAGCCGCTGCGGTGAACCCCATACACGGAGGAGGGATAGGACAGGCCTTATTAACCGCAGAGCTGGCCTCTAAGACTATCGCCAAAGCCTTTGAAAAAGGCGACTTCTCAGAGGAGACGCTTTGGGAGTACAACGTCGCGTATATGAAAGAGTGGGGCTATAGACAAGCCCAGCTAGACGTGTTAAGGCTGATGCTACAGACCTTAGACAACGACGACCTCAACTTCGGCCTCTCTCGCAAAATTTTGACAGAAGACGAGATTTACCACCTGGCGGCGAAGGGCACAGAGCTGTCTCTCCTAGACAAGTTCAAGGTAATGATGCAGTTCATAGGGAGGCCTGCGTTGCTTAGAAAACTATCTACCTCGATCCAATACGCCAAGGAGATTGGAGACCTCTACCTCCAGTACCCGCAGAACAAGTCGGAACTTGAGAGGTGGTACCTCGGAGTTGTCAAGCGGTACAACGAGTTTAGAGAAAAGATAGGCCTAGGCCCACTGCCTACATGATAGATGAGTTTTTGCAATATGTAAAGCTGTTATACCACAGGGGGCACCTCACCCTTTTTTCTGGAAACGTCTCGGCGAGAGATGGGAAGCGCATAGTCGTGACGCCGACCACGTGGCCGAAGCCTTTTCTCACCGCGGAAGACCTCGTGTGGATAGACCTAGAGGGCCGCGTGTTAAGAGGGAGGCTGAGGCCCACCAGCGAGTGGCGTCTGCACGTAGAGGTGTATAAAAAGAGGCCTGACGTAAACGCCGTCGTGCACACACACGACGTGTTGCCCACAGTTCTAGCCGAGGGCATAGACGCCTCTCTGCTCTCAGAGGCCGAGGCGTACCTAGGGTCTGAAATAGCTGTTGTTCCGTACATAAAGCCGGGCACCGCCGAGCTGGCGGAGGCGACCGCCAGCGCGCTTGCGAAGAGCAACGTGGCCGTTTTGAAACAACACGGCGTCGTGGCTGTGGGGCGTAGTCTTGCAGAGGCTGTGAACAGAGTGGAGGTGGTGGCCGACCTTGCGAAGGCCACCCTATACAAAAGGCTCATTAATTGTTTTTAAAGAGCTTCTACAACTACTCTGTGGACTGTATAGATAGGCGGCTGTTAGCAGATTTATTAACATTGTCAACAGTTGAAGGCCTCACAGTGTCCGAGGCCGCGAAGAGGCTGTGTATGACGAGACAGGGCTTGTACAAGATTGTAAAGACGCTGAGGTCTGAGGGCTACTTGGCAGACGGCCAGACGATCGCCTTGACTCAGAAAAGCCGCGAGGTGTTGAGCTTTTTACTGAAAAAACTACTGCAGTACTTTAACATATCGTCCCTAAGGCTCGTCGGCTATGTGGTAAGCGGGCTGGGAGAGGGGGCTTTTTACATGTCTCTTGAGGGTTACAAGAGGGCTATAGAAAAAGCGCTGGGCTTCACCCCCTATCCGGGCACTCTCAACGTAAAACTTGACCCCCAGTCTTTGGCATACCGGCGCTACCTCGACGGGCTTTCTGGGATACAAATCCCGGGGTTTTCAAATGGGGTGAGGACGTACGGCGGGGTAAAGGCTTTTAGGGCGGTGGTGGGGGGCGTGGAGGGGGCTGTGGTCATGCCTGAAAGGACGCACCACCCAGTCGACGTAATTGAAGTAATCGCCCCAGTGCGGCTACGGGACGTCCTAGGCCTTAAAGACGGAGACAGAGTGGAGGTAGAGGTGTTCCTCTAGATTTTTAAGCAGTGACGAGCTTTGGCTTGATGCAGGAAATTGGAATCGTGGTAAGCGGCGCGTCGGTGGGGGCCATTCCGGTGCAGATATATAGATCTGCCGAGCGCCACGCAGTAGAGGAGCAGTTAGTTGGCGTAGTAGATAGGGAGAACCCCGAGGAGTTAATCGTAGGTTTCCTAAGGAGGGTGACTAAGCTAGAGCCTGTGATTAAGGACAGGGTGAGGACTCCCTACGTTGATAGGCCCGACATGGTGGACTACGGAATATTGTTGCCCTACACAACGGCGATTGTTAAGCCTTACATAAGTATACGAGGCGGGAGGGTGGGCGAGGTGGTGCGGGTGGCGACGCCTGGCTCAAAGGTGTACCTCCTAGACGGCTCTGTTTTAAAAGACGTCTTTAAAGGCGAGTACGCGCACATAGGCGAACACAAGTACTCTGGCTGGCCCTTGCCCATAGATGTGAGGCTGGTCACCCACCACGTAGGCGTCTTTGGGGCCACCGGGATGGGCAAGTCCAGGCTTGTAAGAGCCTTGGTAAACGAACTAGCCTCAAGAGGCTTCAGAGTAGTAATCTTTGACCACACAGGCGTCGACTACGCGCCGTTTTACAAAACTGTTGTCAAGTCGTCTGAGGTCAAAATCCCGCCCAACATCCTCGCCTCAGTCATTGCAAAAGTGTCTCAGCTGAGCTGGCAGTCTGTGGGCGAGTATTTAGAAATCGCCACCATGACTTTCGAAGGCAAGTGGAGCAAGGAGGGGTTTATCGCCCACTTGAAACGAGTTATGAAGAGGCTCAACGCCCGCGACTCCACCATAGAAAAAGTAGAGCTCTACCTCAAACAGCTAGTAGACCCCCTATTTTTCGAAGAGCTCAACAACAGGACGGTGACGCCAGAGCAAGTTTTAACTATCGAGGGCTCGCCGGCGGTGGTCGACCTGTCTTACGACACAGACCTGTCGGTTAAACAAGCCATTGTGGCCTCTGTAATTGAGACCGCCTGGGCGAGAGTCAAGAAGGAAAAGACGCCTGCCAACACCGTGTTCGTAATAGACGAGGCCCAGAACTACGCCCCGCAGACTTGGACGATTTCTAAAGACGTCATCGAGACGACTGTGAGAGAGGGCAGGAAGTGGGGCCTATCGGTGATTCTAGCCAGCCAGAGGATTGTTGGAGATATAGACCCCTCAATAAGGGCGAACTTGGGCACTATATTCTTCTCACGCCTCACGGCGCCCACAGATCTGAGAGAAATCTCCAGCTACTTAGACTTGGCAGATGTAAACGAGTCGGTGCTCGCACAGTTACAGCCAAGAGAGTTCTTTGTCTCGGGGTTGATGAACCCGCTGAGGAGGCCTGTGTTAATAAGAGTCAAGGAGGTGCAATGAGCCAAGACTTAGACTATTGGCTGGAGCCAGACCTACTAGTGGCTCTGAGATACGACGTAGAGAAGTACGTAGAGAAGATGGCCAAGATGGAGAGGGTCCTCCACGAGCTTAAGTCGCTGAGAGGCTCGGTAGACGTTAATAAAATAGGCCCGCCTAAGATATACAACGCATACGCGGTGGACTCCTCATACGCCTCCCCCCCTCTTGAGCTAGTCGGAGGCGTATTCACAATAGTGGCCTACGGCTACGTGGGCTTAGTCGACGGCGTCCAGGACAAGTTCGTGACAGGTTCCATATACTTCAGCGACAGCAGAGAGGCGGATGTCTCGAGATATGCGGCTGTTCTTGAAAAAAGGCTAGCCGCCAGGCTTTTAGAGGCGAAGGCCAGGGGGGATAAGAAGTTCGACTTGTTGATACTAGACGGAGAAGTCGCAATTCACCCCCTTCCGTTTAACCTCGCGGTGAGAGGAGGCAAATACGAAGAGGTGAATAAAGTAGTTGAAAAAATGCTCAAGGCGGCGGAAAACACAGGCACCACGGTGGTCGCAATCGCCAAGAGGGTGAGGTCGAGGTTCTTATCTGCGGTGGCCGGCAGATGTCTACCGGTAAACGACAAGATCACAGCCTCGGCCATGTTAAACCCCGGCGAGTGGTTCACCCTGGGGAGGCTCAGAGAGCTGTTGCCCAAGTGGGCTTTTTACCACTACGCAGAATGCGAGGCGGGCCCTCTAAAAGAGGAGGTAGAGAGATGTATAAGAGGCGGGCCCTCCCCGAGACACGACAAGGCAGAGAGGCTGTGTCGAAGACTTGCGGAATTTGGACAAAACTTTGGCAGAGTTTTAAACTCTCCGGAGTATCCACACCTCAGACTGCTCGGAGACGTAGAGGTTGTATACTACGTCCCACACGGCCACAGGACGGCCGTACGGGCTGAGGTGTTAGATCTAGGAGGCATCGGCGTGGACAACGTAATTGCCTACCTCTCGGCAACGTCGTCAACGGTGACCGGCTACCCCAGCTTACTAGACGCAGTTGATCAATACATCAGAGTCCCGCCAGAGCTCGTAGAGTCGGTGTTGACAGCCATAGTCTCAAAAACGCCGCAGTCAACCTCTCTACTCGCGTGGCCTACAAACCTACAGAAAAGACTACAGGGTAGGTATTAGCGCCGTAAAACTACTCGCACCCTGGTGGCTTGTTCAAGAAACGTCTTGTCAACCTTGCCGATTTTAGAAACAGTTAAGACACGTTCGTCGAAGTGCACATAAGGAGACTTGTACCCCCTTGTTTCCAAATACTCCTTTACGTCTTCTTCGTCTACCTTTAGTTTGTTCACATCGCCGCAGGGGCCCCAGCTACATAACGCACAGGCTTGGCCATGTGCAACTACGTTAGAGGCGCACGACGCCGGCAACACCTCAAGTCCGAGGTCTCTGGCCTTTTTTACAAACCGCTCCTTTGGATACTTGATAGGGATCTGCCGGCTCTTATCCAACCCCCTCAAATACGGCGTTACGTCAACCCCAAAGGCCCTCAACCTCTTTACAATACTCTCAGTTACCCTCAACGTGCCGAAGACAACGCGCCTAAAGCCCAGCTCTGACGCAACGGAGAGAAGTCTGTCTACCTCTTTGTCCGTCACTCCGGGGACAATAGGCCTAACGAACAACGTGGCGTTGCCGCCTTTTTTGATTATTTCGGCGCCCGCCCTGAGGCGTTCAATAGGCGGCGGCGCCTTCGGCTCAAGCCTCCCGCTTAAGTCCGTCACGCTTATTAACACATCTACGCCGTAGTTGACGAGGTCGGGAGGCGGAGGCATCTTAGTAGACACTTGTATAGGGTTGCCCAAGTGTTCATAAAACGCCTTTATATAGCCCAGCGCCAGCTCCCTCGTCTCCGGCAGAAAGGGCTCAGTCACCGAGCCCACTGCTATGAGAGAACCCCACTCCCCGACTGCCACGTGTGGATTAAGCACAATTGCATAAGCCATTTGAAGCGGCGTCAGTTTATATGGCCTTGCCACACCTGGGAAACCCATGTCGTAAATGTAGCAGTACGTACAGGCAAGGGGGCACCCCACCCCCGTGTGGACCGTAATTCCGCAAGGCCTCGGGGGCCGTTTGGCGTGGTGGTCAGAGGCGGCTGCCCCCCTCTCCTCCTCTGAAATCAGTTGTCTCAACCGCCTAGCCGCCTCGATTTTTCTACGATACGCCTCCATTTAGGCCCTCTTCTCTTAGCTTGCGAAGAGCCTTTTTCAAAACCCTCCTTATGACGCCGCGTTTCTCAATTGTTCCGAATAGCTTCAACGCCGCCTTTCTAAGGCTCTTAGTCTGCACCACAGCCTGTAAAATCTCCCGCTCTCTCTTGCTCAGTCTTAGCTTATTCAACGCCAGCACGGCCACCTCCGCTGGGGTGAGCCCGCCGTAGTGGGCGTCTTCAGGCATGTCTACCTTTGAAATAGTCCCAAATCTGATGACTGTGACAACGGCGTCGTCTCTCAGCCCTGGGTACCTACGCTTTAAGAAGTTTATCAGCTCGTCTCTCGTCTGAAATCCGTCTAGCCTAGCGTCTTCATCTGTGAGCTCAAAAACTCTTTTGTACGTAACAGACTCCACTTCGGCCAAGGCCACGATTCGCCCCCTGCTGTGTATGTACAACCTGTCGGCCACTTTTAAAACGCCGGGCCTTATCGTAGTCTTTTTCCTCCCCTCGAAAAGCGGCTTCAAATATCTCTCGGACATCATCAAGTGGCGAATCACGGCTAAGCTACACTCTAAAAAGTTAAACGTAGCGCCGGAGTCTTGCCAAAGCCCTCAACGTCGTATTCATCGACGTCGACCGGGAATATCCTCACGCCAACAGCCCTCTTCTTAGCCTCTGCAATGGCGGCCAAGTCGTATAACAGTCGCCTCAGCGCCTCCCAGTCGCCTACTCTTATGGGAGCCATGTCTAAGCCTGGGATACAGACAGAGGTGTAGCTGACAAAATCCCTGAGCTGGAGCCTCCCCTCCCAGACAAGCCGTTTTAACTCCTCGTCTTCAGCCAGGGGTAGCATCACCTCGTTAAACCCAGTCTTTTTCACCCCAGCCTCTTCAATTGCCCTATTGAGCAGACGTATTGCGTAGTGAGAGCCGGGGGATCCGAGCTCGGTGTTAAAAATCCTCTCCACCGCCTTAGCCACGCTTTCCTCGCCCCAGGGGGACAAAGAGCCGTCGACTCCTAAGAACTCTAATCCAAGAGCCTCGGCGACGTACCTACCCCACTCCTCGCCGCGCCTCAACGCCTCGGAGACGTCGTTGATGGTGTTTAAATCGTTGGGGTAGAGGAGAGAGAGGGACACGCCCCTCTTAGTAGTTATAGAGGCGGGGAAGTAGGGAGAGTTAAAAACCAAGCCGCCTAGTAGAAGAGACACGTAACGCGACAGGTGTACCTCTCCCTTTGAGTATATTATCTTCAAGAACTTTATATACTCAGCCACGTCGGTCGTCGATGCAAATACGCCGTACTGCGAGACGAATTTATAAATCTCCTCAGCCCCGTAGAAGAGGTGCAAGGCGGAGACGTACTTAACGCCCAAATCTCTCAGCTTGCTAATCACCTTCTCCGCGGCGCGCGGAGGCGGAGGAGTCACCGACGCCCTCACGGTAAGAGGCCTAAGCGCATCGGCAACGCGCATAAAATCGTCGACTACTGCAAAGTCCTCATCCCACCGGAGGTGTAGAGTCAAAGACCTAATACGCATACCTGAGATATAGCCCACGTATATATCACTACAAACCGCTGAGCCACAGCATCATTGCTCCCCATTAGTCTTGGTTTTCCTTACGCATGTAATTGCGTGGATGAGAAAGGATGTCGGCGTAGGGGTGAAAACTACGAGGTGTCTAAATGGCTATCGTCAAACGACATGGGGGCACGACGTAAAATAGGTGGAAGGCAACAGGTATAGCTAATTGGTGCTTAGGCCTAATGGAGGTCTGAGGCTCTGCGGCAAAGAGGGCGTTGTACATTGTCTGCGGCGAGGTTGGGTATCGGGGGCCTGGTCCAAGTCCTCAGTAGTACCAGGTGGCTAGGTGTAAATGTTCAGGCGGGTACCGGCCGACGGCGTGGGCCTTACACGCCCCCCTAAGCTGACACGAGTCGCAACGCGGCTTTTCTCTTAGACACGTCTTTCTGCCGAAGTTCCACAAGAAGTCGTCTAGGGCGAAGGGGTGGATGTCTGCAAATTTCGCCACTATCCTCCAGGCGGTCTTTACCACCTCTCTGAGCCTAATGTCCTCCTCTCTCGTGGTCTCCACGCCGCTTTCTAAAAAGTCGTAGTCTACGTCGACGATGCCAAGCCTGTATGCGATGCGAGATAGGTGGTTGTCGACTGGGACGTCGGCCTCCTCCACGTCTTTAAAGTCGGCTAGCCTCCTCCCGTCGAGAAACTTGGCTAGCAACATCGTCTTCTTTGCCACTGGGTCTTCGTAGGCGCGTACCTCGGCGAGTCTTTTTTTAAGCTCCCTTATCGACTGTGTGGAGACCAGAGCTTCGAAGCCTCCGCGGAGGAGGGCCTTCTTCCCCAAGTCTCTCAAGAGGTACACCCTGGTGTAGAAGTCCCACACCACGGCGTCGCCTAGTTTAAACAACTTCTCGGCGTCTCTAGGCGTGAGGTTGGCGAGCCTCTCGGCTTTGAAAAACCCCTCGTCGTATGCGATACGCCCAAGTCTATACAGGGCGTCGGCGCCGTGATAGAACTCGCCGTTGATAAGCCCCTCAAAAGAGCCCCAAGGCGTCGAGGTCCTGTGGTCCACGGCCACCATGGCTGTGAAAAAGGCTAGCTGACCCTCTCTGGGGTCTCCAAGAGGAGGGTAAATCCGCGGGTCTGTGTAGCTGTCCCGCGTAGGCCTAAGCTCTTTTATCAACGCGGCGACTTGCTCTGCCTTGTCTACATCTATTGTCGCCATGAGGCGAGATAAAGTTATAATTTTTAGGTACATCGCCGCCGTGCGTACGTGCGTCGAGCTAAAAGGAAGCATATCAGTGGCGCATAACCCGTCCTTTTCCCCAGGCTGGGCGAGGGTACACGGCCACGACTACATAGTTGTAGTTGGTATCTGTGTGGATAAATACGCCGAGTTGGTTGTGGACGCGGCAGAGGCGTCTAGAAAGCTGTCGGAACTCCTCGCCAAGATGGACGGGCGCTACCTCGCGTCAGAGGCCGAGCGCCACGGCTTTAGAGAAGACGAGGTGTACGTAGTGCCCTGTACCCTCCCGGGAGTAAGCGGGGAGTGTTTGGCAAAACACGTGGCAGACCTAGTGGGCGCAACCTGGGTCAGAGTATGCGAGAGCTCTCTAAACGGCCCGTGTTTTTACTTCGAAAGATAATAGGCGTAGCCCTCTAGCCGCCTACGGCGCCTAGTAGGCGTCGTGGCGCGAAAGATTAAAAAGTGAAATGTGGTTGTTTTTGTGAAGTTGAGGGTCAAGTTCCTAGCCACGTTATACGACTTGACAGGCGTTTTAAAAACAGAGCTAGAAGTGCCAGACGGCATCACCGTGCGCGAGTTAATTGACTACCTTGCGGGGAGGTATGAGAAGCTTAGGTCGGAGGTACTTGACGAAAAAGGCGAATTGAGGCCTATGTTCAACGTGTTGGTAAACGGCAGGGCGGTGGAGTGGCTCAACGGGCTTGACACCAGGCTTAAAGACGGCGACGAGGTGGTGTTTATCCCACCTGCCGCCGGCGGCATGGGTCCCACATAGCGTATTCTCCACATCCGTAGTAGTCAACCGCTTTGCAGAAGACAACTACGTGCTCGCCCACCTCCACCTCCCTCTCGTAGAGACACTCCACAACTCTACTCGCGTCTCCCAACGCCACGCAGTTAAGCGTTTTGCACCTAGCCGCGGCACCCCATCTGCTCAACTTGTCGGCGCCGGGCTTTCCGAAAATTTCGTATGCCCTCTCCGCGTCTTTTACCAAGTTTAACGAGAATACCTTTTCGGCTCGTATTAGCTCAAGTGTCTTCCTGCTTTTATGCAACGGTACTCCCACAAGCGGCGGCTCGCCTGGTATCACCACGGGCCACCCCACCACGGCGCCGTGGTCTTTCACCACTACCACTAAGACTGGCGTCGGTAGCGGAGAGCGCTCGCACACATTTATACAAACTCGTACCTGCCGTCTGCGTATATTCTGGCCCCGGCTCTACGTGTGGCCCAGCAGGAGAAGACTATCCCAATTGAGAACGTGGCTGGGTGTCTGTAGGCGTATTCTATATGTACGTCTAGTGCAGTGACCTTCCCGCCGACTCCGTGGGGCCCTATGCCCAGCTTGTTTACGGCCCTTAACAACTCTTCCTCCATCTTGGCTACCTCTGGCTCCGGGTGGCGCGAGCCCACCGGCCTTAGCACGGCGGCCTTTTTGGCAAGCTTCGCTGCGATGTCCACTGAGGGGCCTACGCCGATTCCCACAATTACCGGCGGACAGGGCATGGGCCCGGCGTCTATTACCGCTTCTAACACCAGCCGCGGTAGCTCTCTCATGGCGACGCCTGGGGGTAGGGTGAACGCCTTGCTTGGTAGCTCTGTGCCCCCGCCCTTCGGCACGTAGTGAAACTCTAAGTAGTCTCCGTCAAAGAGCTCTACGTCAAACCAGGGCGCGTAGACGCCTGTGTTGTCGCCTGGGTTTTTCTCGCTGAAGGGGTGCACTGTGTTTGGCCTGAGCGGCAGCTCCTTTGTCACTTCGCGCACGGCGGTTGTAAGAATTTGAAATACTGCGCTTCTAATTGGGAACTTGTCTCCAAGCTTGATAAAGAAGTTGGGGAAGCCGGTGTCTTGACATACGGCAGATTTCTCAGCGGTTGACAGCTCTATATTTTTCAGAATTGCGTCCAGCTGTACTCTTGCGGCCTCTCCCTCTTCTTCTCTCAACGCTTTTTTAAGAGAGTTTGTCACATCGAGGGCGGGGCCTACGCTGGCCCTTACCACAACTTCTTTTGCCACTTTAAGAACAACGTCTTCTAGCATGTGATATAAATCGAAAGCAGTTAATATACGTTTTTTACATGTCTGCGTCACTTTAGTCTCGTAGTTGTCGTATCTATTGTTAAATAGTGACAGGGATACATGTACTATGCCGACGTACTTCCTGAAGACTCCTCTCTCTCACGAAGACGTGGCGAAGCTGAGAGTAGGAGACACGGTGTACATTTCAGGGGTTGTGGTGAGCGCCAGAGACTCTGCTCACAAACGTATGTTAGAGTACTTAGAACGCGGCGAGAAGCTGCCCGTCGACTTACAGGGCGGCGTGATATACCACGCAGGCCCAGTGGCGAGAAAGACTGAGAAGGGGTGGGAGATAATAAGCATGGGCCCCACCACCAGCGCCAGAATGGAGGCCTTTCAAGCAGATGTGATAGAAAAGCTGGGCGTAAAGCTCGTCGTAGGAAAGGGGGGCATGGGCAGGAAAACCGCCGAGGCCATGAAGAAGTTCACAGCCGCCTACGCGATTTTTACAGGCGGCGCAGGCGTCTTGGCCGCAAAGGCCATTAAAAGAGTTGTAGACGTCTACTGGCTCGACTTAGGCATGGCAGAGGCCATGTGGGTTTTAGAGGTGGAGAATTTCGGCCCCTTGACTGTGATGATAGACCCCACCGGGAGGAACTACTACGAGGAAATGAGAGAAGAGGCGCGTAAGAAACTACCCGAGATCTTGAAGTCGCTGGAGTTTCATTAAAAAATACCTAACTATTTTAGTGGTCTTCCACTTATTGCATCCCAAGCTCCGAGAGGCATTGGCGGAGCTGGGCTACTCGGAGCCGACGCCTGCTCAGAGGCTGGGCATCCCGCCTATTCTAGAGGGAAAAAACGTGTTGTTAATTGCGCCTACTGGATACGGCAAGACGGAGGCGGCCTTGTTTCCCGTTGTATCTAGGCTGTTGGGCGCCGAGGCGCCCCAGAGGGGAATTAAGTGTCTCTACATCACGCCTCTGCGTTCGTTAAACCGCGATTTGTTGAGGCGCCTCTACGCCTTGGCGGAGGCCGTGGGGCTGTCCGTGGCTGTGCGGCACAGCGACACGCCTGAGAGCGAGAGGAGGTCTATCTCAGCCAAACCTCCCGACATCTTAATCACCACTCCCGAGTCTTTGCAGATCCTGCTTTTGCACAGAAAAATAAGGCCTGCTCTTAGGTCTGTTCGGCATGTAATAGTCGACGAGATACACGAGTTGGTGAGTAGCAAGAGGGGGGTCCAGCTTGCGCTGGGGCTTGAGAGACTTTCAATCCTCGCGGGGGAGTTTCAGAGGATTGGGCTCTCTGCCACTGTGGGAGCGCCTAGGCTGGTGGCTGAGTTCTTGGGAGGGGGGAGGCCGGTGGAGGTGGTAGACGCCTCTGGCGAAAAGGTTTATGAAATAGATGTCGCGTTGCCTCAGCCCACAGATGAAGATTATGCGGACTCGGAGAAGTTTGACGCGACGCCGGAGACAGTTGCCAGAGTCAAGAGAGTTGCTGAGTACGTCGCATCTTCTAGAGGTAGCGTGTTGATTTTTACCAACACGAGGGACGGCGCCGAGTTTTTATCGTCGAGGCTTAAGCTAATTCTGGGAGACGTGGTGGAGGTGCACCACTCTTCTCTCTCTCGGGAACATAGAGTCTCTGTGGAGGAGCGCCTCAAGTCTGGCGATCTTAAAGCCGTGGTGGCGACTTCAAGCCTTGAGCTGGGCATTGACATCGGTGAAGTGGACTTAGTAATTCAATACGGCTCCCCGCGCCAAGTTTCTAAGTTATTGCAAAGAGTGGGTAGAAGCGGACATAGGCTTGGACGCGCGTCGCGCGGTTTTGTGGTAGCTGGCGATTTTGAGGACCTTTTAGAGTCTGAGGAGATTACAAAAAGAGCTCTCGAGGGAAGGCTGGAGCCTGACGTAGAATACCACGAAAATGCTCTGGACGTCCTTTTGCATCAGGTGGTGGGCATGGCGCTTGAGGCGAGGCTAGACGGCAGAGAGCTTGATTCAAGGCACCTAATCAGCGTTATTAGAAGGGCTCACCCCTTTAGGAACATTACTGAGGACGATATTAAGTTAGTAATTGACTTTGCAGAACGTCACGGCTTGTTAAAAGGGCTGAGGCCGAGGAGGGGGTCGCTTAGGTACTATTTTGAAAACGTCTCCACTATACCAGATGAGCAGAGCTACAGAGCTGTGGACGAGACTACTGGAAAGACGGTGGGCGAGCTAGATAGGGAGTTTGTTTTCTCAATTGAGCCAGGTACTAAAATTGTTTTGTCGGGACGAGTGTGGCGTTTTACTAAAAGAGAGGGCTCAGTGGTTTATTTATACCCCGAATACGACGTGACTGGGGCATTGCCCGCATGGCTGGGCGAGCAGATTCCTGTGCCTTACGAAGTGGCGCAGGAAGTTTGTAAGAGAAGGAGGGAGCTTCTCCTGTCTGTACTAAGAGGCGAGGTAGAGGGCCTGGTCGACACAGAGGGCTTAAGCCCCGACGGCGTGCCCGGCCTGGAGAGGCTACACGTACACATCGTGGGTAATAAGTACGCCGTGGTTCACAGCTGTCTGGGGAATAAGGGGAACGAGGCTCTGGGGCTGTACCTATCACACGCCTTGTCGGGCTACGTGGGCCCCGTGGGATATAGGTCAGATGCCTACCGCGTATTACTTATTTTTAGAGACCACGTCCCCACTCAAGCGTTTGTAGAAGTATTAAAAAAACCTGAAAGCTTCATATATAAAACATTAAGAAATGCTGTGAAAAATTCTAAGATGTTTAGGTATAGATTTCTACAAGTAGCGAAGAGGTGCGGCGTGGTGTCTAAAGACGCCGAGGATGTTCCTTATAAACTGTGGGAAGTCTACCTAGACGACTTGCCTGGAATTGAGGCGGCGAACGAGATCTTCATCGACAGGCTTGACGTCAAGGCCATGTTGTCGCTTATTAAGAAAATTGAAAGGGGGGAGGTAGAAGTGGTGTTTAAAAGACTCGAGAAGCCCACAGCGTTGGAGAAGCCCATTTTAGAAGAGGCGCTTAGGCTAGACTTCTCGTTTAGAGGACTTTCTAAAGACACCCTGGCCGACCTAACACGCAAACGTATCTTAAACAGGCCGGTCACCCTGCTATGTTTAAACTGTGGATGGACCTTGTCCACAAAGGCGTATGCGCTCGGCGACGAGGTGCGGTGTCAGAACTGCGGCATGGGGGTTCTTGCCGTGGTGAAAGGCGACTTAGCTAAGGCTAGGCAGGTGTTAAACAAGTTTAAGATTAGGCAGAGGCTGAGCCCAGAGGAGAAGAAGATGTTAGAAAACTTGCAACAAAGCGCGTCGGTGGTGTTAGAACACGGGAAGCTAGGGGTGCTTGTCCAACTGGCCCACGGCGTGGGTCCCAAGACGGCTGTGAAGATACTTAACAGAGTAGTCGAGGGGGAAGATTTGTGGGGCGCAATCCTCGACGCGGAGAGGCAGTACGCGGCAACGAGGGCTTTTTGGGACTAAGCCTCGCCTTTCGCTTTCAAAAACTCGTCGTACAGCCTCCTGGCCCTCTCCGCCACGGGGCCGACTCCCTCTACCCCCACCTCACTTACCCTGACCTTGTCGCCGATTAACACGGTGTTAGTCTCTTCGACGTATCTCACCATTCCTGGAAATACTTTTTCTGCATATTTAGCAAATTCTCTAAGATCTATTCGTTTTTCTATACTATCAATATGTACAATATATCTATACATAATAAACGTCCTATTAAATCTCTCCCCAGACTTATTTACAGAATTTGATAAGACTATATTTAGCTGGCTATCAACGGCGTGTAGAATGCCTCTGTAAACCTCCCCGTTTGATAAGACAACCTGCACCTCTCTTCCTATTAGGTTGTTTAACTCTGCCACAAACCGTTTGTTAGCCTCTGCTAATGTAGTGGCCATGTACTTACCATTTGTTTTAGTATAAAAACGTTAAAGAAGCCCAATATACACCTTCTCTCCCACTTTTAGAGGCAGTTCTCTCATTATGTCAAGTTGCAACCCGCCGATAGATATCCGCGTCACTCCGTCGCCTATGTAGTAGACAGTTCCCCACATGTAGACCCTGTATTTCTTAAAATCGGCGTCTTTTTCTCTACTAAGCACCAGCCTTACGGCGTCGCCTTTGTCTAACTTGACCCCTATCCTACTAAGCGGTATTTCAAGCA
>JAVZUI010000025.1:23396-27253 GCA_038879095.1 Pyrobaculum sp.
GCCTCTACATCTCCTTCAAATTTTACTACGTTCGGCTCCTCGCCCGTCACGTCTACTACCCTGAGATTAAACTCCATGTGACGCTCCACTGAGAGAGGGTTAAAAATATTCAAACGAGGTTAAGAAAAACTTTCAGAAATCTCTCTCTTTATAAAAATTGTATAAATATTAACTTTTTAATAATATAAAAAACTAGGCCCATGATTTGTACATATTGTAAATCTGACAAAGTGAGGCTAGTAGACGGGACGTATGTGTGTACTGAATGCGGGACTGTCCTAGGCTACGAGATGATGCCTCCCATATTTAAAGACGTGCCGCTGAGAAAAACAAGCACTCTAGTAATCTTATTAAATAAGGAAGATAAAAAAACTATAAAGCGTAAATATAGTGAAATTGTAGAGTACTACATTACTAAAATATGCGAAGGGCTAGGCATGCCGGAGCTTAGAGAGGACGCAGTCAGGCTATTCAAAAATTTAGACAGACGGATTTACCAGGGAAAAAACCCCAAAGTGTTGGCGGCCTCTATTGTATACATAGCCGCCGACAGACAACAAATATATATTCATAAAAGTAATATAGCAGAAATATTAAAAATAAGTAAGTATTCAATAAGAGATACTGTTTTAAAACTAAGAAAACATGTACATACTTAACAAAATTCTTCAATGTATTGAGTGTAAAATGTCATGTATAGAAAAAGATATATGCAAATTTAAAAGTGAAGAGCTTCCAGACTTAATAAAAATCATTTCTAGAATATTTAAAAAAGACATAGATTCGACTCTTGACTTCAGATATAGTCTCTTTAAAAAAATACTTGGAGAAGAGGCCTTGAAGGCGACGTTACATTCAGTCGACTTATTAGAAGTTGCTGAGTTAATAAGCGACCCAGAAGTAGAGGACATCGTCGTAATCCCGGGGCGCCCGGTCTACGTCACAAAAAAGTGGGGCAAGCACAAGACCGATGTAGTAGCTACTCAGCGAACTATACGCGCCATTTTAAAGCTGGCGAGACTAAAAGGTATCGAGCTCACCATGTCAAGGCCCTCGCTGAGGTTCGGCCTAAGATTCGGAGGCATGAGGATGAGAATATCTCTAGACCTCCCGCCAATTGTGCCCTATCCACAAGCCTACATCCGAATACACAGGAAAAAAATTACGCTGAAAGAAATGTTGAAAGAAGGATTTCTAACAAAAGACCAGCTTTCCACTCTTTTAAGCGCCGTGAGGTCCGGTCTACACGTGGTAGTGGCGGGAGCGCCGGGGTCTGGAAAAACCTCTCTACTAGTAGCTCTGGACGATTTGATACCGCCCAATCTGCAGAGAGTCTACATAGACGAGGCGGACGAATTTGAAGAAGACCCCCAGAAGAACCAAATTAAAATCGCCAGCGTTGATAAAGTCAGAGAAGTGTACGCCTCTTTAACCAGAAACATAGACGTGGTCTTTATAGGCGAGTTGCAATACCCCGACCACTTTGAGGCGTATAAAATCTCAACTGAAATAGGCCTCCAGACGTTCGCCACTCTGCATGCAGTTAGCGTCGAAGACGCGTTGAAGAGACTGGGGAAGTACACAGAGGTAAAAAACACCGCAATAGTGCTCCTCTCAAAAAAATACTATAAAGATAAAATTGAGAGAAAGATTTCAGAGATACATGTTAAGTGAATATATTCTAAATAAAATTGAATTAATACAAGAAAAGACATATAATAAACTAGTATTAATACTTGCAGGAAGTTCTATGTTAAGCGTATTGTTAAGTGGAATCTCGCTTATAGTAGGCGGTTGGTACCGGTACCTCTCCCCCCTGGTATTAACACTGGGGCTCATAGCGGCGCGCCTAGTGTTAAACAGCGCAAGTAAGAAAATTAGAAAACTACTAACTGCGCCGGAGTATGAAAAATACGCAGAGCGCTACCTTGCAAAACTCAAAGACTACTACTCCGAAGACGACATTTTAATTAGAATAGACGAAGAGCCGAAAATCACAGACCCAGTGGTATCAAGAGAGTTAAAGCCGTTGCACGCCGCAAGGCCATTTGTCAAGGCGAAGACAAGAGTTTTGAGGACTAGGCTGAGGGTAGTGCTCACAGCCTCGGCCCTCGCAATAGCAATCCCCCAAATACTTGTCGCAAGAGACCTTTTGATGACGTTTGTAATAATAATTTTGTTAGTGGTGATTAGAGAAAAAACCTAGTCGAATTCTTCTTTCTTCTCTTCGCCCTTCTTCTCCTCCTTTTCTTTTTCTAACTTAGACGCGGCTATGATCTCGTCAATTCTTAAAATCATGCTGGCGGCCTCTACGGCAACTTTCAAGGCGTTGAGCTTTACAGTAAGCGGCTCTATCAGCCCAAGCGCAGCCATGTCGACTACCTTGCCTTGGTAAACGTCGAGGCCGTACTTCCAGCCGTCCGCCATTTCGTGTTTATGCGTGAGCTCTGTCAATATGTCGATGGGGTCGAGACCTGCGTTCTCGGCAAGAGCCTTGGGGATGGCCTCCAGGGCCCTGGCAAAGGCCTCCACTGCGTATTGCTCCCTCCCGCCCACCTTAGGCGCAAAGGATCTAACAGCTTTTGCCGCCTCTATCTCCGCGGCCCCTCCGGCGGGCAAGATGTACGGCTCCTCCACCACGTCAGCCACAACCGACAGGGCGTCGTCCAGATTCCTCTCAGCCTCGTCGACTAGCCTTTCAAACCCTCCGCGGACAAGGATGGAGACTGCCCTCGGGTTTTTACACTGCTCTACAAACACCATCTTCTCGTCGCCTACGCGCCGCTCTTCTACCAAGCCGGCGAAGCCTAAGTCGGCCTCTGTGAGGTCCTCTAGGCTGGTCACAAGCCTCGCCCCTGTGGCTCTCACCAACTTCTCTATGTCGCTCCTCTTGACTCTCCTCACGGCGAGAATACCGGCCTTTGCCAGATAGTACTGCGCAATGTCGTCTATGCCCTTTGTGGTGAACAGGGCAGTCACGCCTAGAGACTTCAACTTCTCCACGTAGCCGCGCAAGATCTTCTCCTCCTCTTCTAAGAACGCGCGCATCTGCGTCGGGTCGTTAATCCTAATCTCAGCGTCTATTTCAGGCTTCTCCACCTCAAGCGGCGCGTCGAGCAGGGCTATTTTGGCGTTTACGACGCGCTTAGGCATAGCCGCATGCACCACCTCTTTGTCCACAATTATGCCGTAGACAAGCTGCGTGTCTAACAACGAGGCGCCGTGCTTCTTTACAATTTGAATATTGTCTAAGTCCACATACCACTTCCCATTTCTCTCCTCAGCAACCTGCAAGACGGCCCTCACGGCCAGATCGGCGAAGTAGTCTTTCACAGTCTCGCTAATCTTCCCGCCCATCGCCGTCATCGCGATCTTTTTCAAAGTATCGACATCGCTTCTGTTCACAGGAACGGCCACTTTTCTCAAGTGCTCAGTGGCCACGTCTAGGGCCTTCTTAAAGCCGCTTACAATTACAGTGGGGTGGATGTTCTTTTCTAAAAGCTTCTCAGCCTCTTCTAACAAAGCCCCGGCGAGGACCACGGCACTGGTAGTGCCGTCGCCAGCCTCCTCCTCCTGAGACTTAGAAATCTCAACTAATAGCTTTGCGATGGGGTGCTGTACGTCCATCTCGTCGAGAATAGTGGCGCCGTCGTTTGTAATAGTGATGTCGCCCAGCGAGTCTATTAACATCTTGTCCATGCCCTTCGGGCCCAGCGTGGTCCTCATGACCTCCGCAATAGCCCTCGCAATCATTATGTTTAACCTAAGCGCCTCCTTCCCAAAGGCCCTCTGCGTCCCCTCTTTTAACACCAGTACCGGAACACCACCTATCTGAGTTAGCACTGCCTGACTCATGG
>JAVZUI010000026.1:0-25049 GCA_038879095.1 Pyrobaculum sp.
GCGGCCCCGGTAGTAGAACAAGGCGTTGTAGAAGTACGTCAGCCCTTGCATCTCCGCCAGCCCCCTGGCCACCTCCACGTAGCCGCCCGCCACCAGCTTGTTCAGATGTTTCACCTTCTTCAAGAGGCTAATGACGGCGTCTCTGTCCTCTCCGGGGAGCTCTGACAGCCTTCTCACAACCCACAGGGCCTTGTACGACCTCATGGAGGTGCGTAACCGCAACGCGCGGTTGAACTCCGAGCGGACGGGCTTGTAGCCCGCCCGCCCTGAAGCGCCGTAAGGCCGGACGGATGAAGCGGCTACGCGCGGCTGAAAAGACGGGCCGCCGACCTCTGTCCGCCGCCGCCCGGATGGAGCCGCGCGCGTGGCCATAAACGTTACGCGCACAACCGCCAGTACGCCGCGGACAGACGGGCGGCTCCCGCAAAATAGGCTCCGCCGCGCCGATCCCCGCGGAGACCCCGCGCCGCGGTCCACCGCCATTTACATACATCAAAAAAGAAAAAACTGTGTAAAGAGCGGTTTTCAGGCCTAAATGGATAACAACGGCGGTCTCAACAACGTAAATCGCTGGGTCAACGACGCAAAAGGTATAGGAAAACCCGCTTTTTACGGCGTCGGCGCCGCTTAGACGAAGATTACATCAAGTGGAGGCTTTACAGAAGATACGGCGAGGAGATGCAAAGAGAGGTGAACGGCTCAACTAATTCAACAAGAAAACCTATTTGCTCTCTCATGGAATGTTCGCCGTAAGCCCGCCGTGTTCGGCCGGGCCTGCGGGCATAAGCCACCCGGGCGCGGGCTCAGTGGGCATATAGCTAACACGCCATGGAAATAAGAATCTCTGTTTATATGTTTTTCGTTGTCTCCATCTTGCCAACAAATACAATTACGCCAAGCTGAAAGAAAAAAGGAGGGAGTTAGGGCGGAAGTCGTCTCTACACATTTCTTATATCAGCCTCGCTTATACGGGGTCTGCGGTGACGCCGAATTTTGCCTTCCACTCCTGGAACGCCTTTTGCTCGTCGGGGGATAGAGATTTGCCGAACCTGTACCAGCCCTTCTTGGCCTTAAACTCAGCGGGCGCCTCGCTTACCTTGTAGATGCACTTCACGGGGCACACTGCCACGCATGAGAAGTCGTCTTTACACATCTCCCATATCAGCCTCGCCTTGCCGTTTTCGTCAAGCTCAAGCGCTTGGTATGGACACGCCGCCACGCACGCTCCGCAACTTATACAAGTGTCTTGGTCAATTAATACCCTTTGGAATTTGGCCAACTCGGCCATGTTGCGAAGGTCTTTTTACACCTATATATACTCGCACGTAAAATAATACACCGACCGGTCGTGCAAAAGCTTAACGGATATAAACATCAAAATTGTCCCAGCTATGGCGCTGAGGGTGACCGTGGCGTTTCAGCACAAAGACTTTTCCACGTGTAGCGAAATAGTGGGGGTAAACATGGGACATGCAATAATGGCAGACAAAGACCTCACCTCTGTGAAGTGTGAGGCTTGCGAAGTCGCCGCGCGTTACGGCGCCGTGGTGGTGGGGGGCAGGATATGCAACGGGAGGGCCGAGGTGGTGCTCGTGGCGAGCCCGTACCAGCTGGGCCGCATCTTGAGAGAACTTTACGAACTGGGGCTACAGCCGAGGGTGCTGGGGAGGGCAAAGTTCATCAAGGAGCCGGCGCTTACAGAAGACCAGCTCAGGCTCTTAGAACTAGCCTACAAGCTCGGCCTATTCGACGACAATAGAAAAGTCACCGTCAAAGAGCTGGCAGACATCCTAGGCATCTCCCCCTCAGCCGCCGATAGAAAGCTGAGGAGGGCCTTGAAAAACGTCGTGAAGTACTACCTAAGCAGGTACGGGCGCGGAGAGTTTTAAGCCACCGCGTGGTGCCTCCTACAACGGGCCTCGTAGGTCTCAGCGCCCCCCACTAAAATCCTAGGGCTGTCTCTCGGCGCCGGTCTCCCGTCGATCAGCCTCTGAGTCCTAGTGGCGGGCCTGCCGCATACTTTACAGACGGCAGTGAGAGAGACGACCTTATCTGCGTATGCCATAAGCCTGGCCATGGTTTCAAAAGGCTCTCCTCTAAAGTCGAGGTTTAGGCCTGCGGCAATTACAATTCGTCCGTCTGCAAGTCTGTTTAAAACATCGGCCAGGCTAGGCGGGAAGAACTGAGCCTCGTCCACGGCGACTACGTCGTACTCCACGCCCAGCTTCTCCACGTACCCAACCCCGACGTCGTCTGGGGGCACCACATATGCGTCGAACTTAAGACCGTTGTGGGCCGCCACCTTTGCCTTGCTGTATCGCACGTCGATAGAAGGCTTAAATACAATAGCCCTCCTACCCGCGATTACCTGCCTCTCCACTCTTCTAATAAGCTCCGTGGTCTTCCCGGCGAACATTGGCCCCGCGATGACTACAAGCACGTATGTAAAAGCGGGTTGGATAAAAGACCAACAGTTATTACGCCTCGGGGGTAGCGGCGGCCTGCGAAGAGGCGTAGAGTATCTTCCTCTTGTAGTTCCTAATGTTCCTCCTTCTAGGCGTCAGGTTTTTCCTAGGCTTAGCAGGTATCTTGGGCGTCTGGTTCCTCACCTTCCCAGCTTTTGTGAGTGACCCGTGAGACGGCATAGTAGAAAAAACGCTTAGTTATAAAAACTTTTCAATCAGCCCACCACGGGGCGCGGGCGTCGGCCGGGCACCGCCTGGGGGAAAACCCCTTCAAGTCCAGCACCGGGGTGCCGTCGAACAAGTCCAGCCCGTCTACGTAGAGGCGGGCCCCCTCGACTCTGAGAAGTCGCACAACTGTGAGGGCAATTGGGTTGGGCCTGTCGGGGCTGTCTGTGGCAAACACCCCCACCTCGGGGGCGTTTTCCACCCGCTTAGGCCTAACTAACAGGGGCCTCCCCCTGTGTTTGTGTAGGTACGCCAACACGACGACGTGGCTGAACTCCTCCAGCCCCCTCAGCCCCTCTGCGTACTGGGGCAACACCTCGATAAACCCATCTACAAACCTTCGACGCTTTACCTCTTCGTCGCTGTAGCCGTGTCTTACGTAGCCGATAGGCTCGAAACAGGCCACGTAAAAATTTTTCAATTTTTTAAAGTGCGCCACTGTGAACGCCGACTCTGTCCTGGCGCTTGTCTTAGCGGCGATCGTCGTGGGGGGAATGGCGGCGCGGCCGCTTTACCCCAAGTTGCCCACCTGGTCTCTCATGTCGCTGGCGGCGTTTATCGCAGTATTCCTCGGCCCCCTCACAGTAGACGACGTGGCGAAAGTCATAAACTTCGAGGTGGTCCTATTTCTGATAGGCATGTTTTCCATCGTGGCGCTGGCCGAGTCAAGCGGCTTGTTAAACGCCTTTGCCTACGGCTTCGTATCTCTGTTCAAAACCCGGCTGTCGATTTTCGTGGCGTCTTCTCTCCTATTTGGCCTCATGTCGGCCTTTGCGGTAAACGACACAGTGGCGTTGATGGGTCCGCCGATTGCGGCGGCTATTGCAAGAGCCGCCGGGATAGAGCCCCGCCACATGTTCCTACTCCTCGCCTACTCGTTGACAATAGGCTCCGTCATGACGCCCATCGGCAACCCCCAGAACATGTTAATCGCCGTGGAGTCTGGGATGAAGGCTCCCTTCATCGCTTTTCTAACACACCTAGCCGTCCCCACGTTGATAAACCTAGTGCTTACCCCACTGCTTCTTTTCAAGCTGTTTGGGATAAAAAACGAGAGGGCGAGGTACGCCGCCGTCGCCCTGGAATACATTACAAATAGACGTGACGCCGCCGTCGCCGGCCTCGTCCTCGCCTCTACCGTCGCCGCCTTGGTGATAAACGACTTGGCCGCCCTCGCCGGGCAGCCGCACGTCCACAACATCGGGCTAATCCCCTTCGTCTCGGCGTCTATCTTGTACTTCCTCGCCTCCTCCCCCCGCGACGTTTTGGCTAGAGTGGAGTGGGGCACCATCCTCTTCTTCATGGCCATGTTCATCACCATGGACGCCATATGGAGAGGAGGCGTGCTACAGCCCCTAATCTCGGCGGCGTTGCCCGCGCACCACGGCACCTCCCAAGACCTGCTGGCCATAGTCCTCCTCTCAGTCGGCCTAAGCCAAGTCCTCAGCAACGTCCCCTTTGTCAGCCTCTTCACCACATATCTCCACGAGCTAGGCGTGCAAGACCCCAAGGCGTGGGTTACCCTCGCCATGGCGTCCACAGTGGCGGGCAACTTGACGCTCCTAGGCGCCGCCTCGAACATAATAATACTCGAGGTGTTAGAGACTAGACACGGCGCCACGGTCACGTTCACCCAGTTTTTGAAATACGGAGCCGCCGTAACTGCTCTAAACCTCGCGGTATACCTACCCTTCCTCCTACTCTAAGCCCACGGCAAAAAGCAACGCCCTCAGGCCCTCTAAATCGGGCTCCCTCCTGTGGTTTACAAAAAAGTTCAACAACAAGACTTTAAGCGCCTCCCACTGCCACGCAGACGTGGGAAAGACGCCGTGGGGAGTCTCGACCCTGTCTCCAGAAAAACGCGCCCAAAAAGACCCAATCTTCAAAAAGCCGTCGCCTACCTCAAGCTCAACGCCGACTTCCCTGGCGGTCCTCAAAGCATTTTCGTACACCAGAGAGGTGGAGTCCTCTCCAAACCGAGACTTGTCGGCGGGGTTAATCACTGCCATGTACGCCTCCGAATAGCAGTTAAAAAACAACACGTGGCCGAAGGCCTACAAGCAGCGACGCGGGGCAGGCGGAGGACGGTAGCCACGCGCCACGGCCCCCATGCTCGGTAGGAGAAGGGCGTGAAAATCGGCGCCTCTACTCCGCGGCGGGGGAGGTTGTGATGCCCAGAGAGTCCACCTGCTTTAGAGGCGTTGTGACGAGTCTGCTGAGATGTAGATGTCCCACTCTAACACGTAGTCTCTGGCGTCGGCTATGAAGCGCGCCAGCCTCGCCGCGACCTCGACGCGGGGGTAGGCCCCCGCCAGCCGCCAGTCGCATTTACAAATCCGCTCTTTAGTTAGCAGTACCCTCTTCTTTCTCTTGTTTACATATACATAAAACACAGGTCAAGACACAGAGAGTTATATATACCTAACAGGTAAAAAGCGCTAAAGCCTAGCTGTGCGCCACTCGTCCTCCACGTCTACGCACTCCACGCCGTATTCTCGGCACACCGACTCGATAAGCCGCTTCACGGAGCGCCACCACTCAGCCGTCACAGCCACAGGCCTGTACCTAGACGCAAGGAGGGCCCCCGCCCTGGGCCTTGGCCTATACTTGTCGTATATAAGCTCCGACCCCGTCTCGTGGGCCAGCTTTACCACGCCCTCAACGTCTTCTCTCTTGTCGTTAAAGCCCGGCACCACGGGGCCGTAGAAAATCCAAGTCTTGACGCCAGCCGCCGCCAGCTTCCTAACAGCCCCCGCCCGGGCGAGGGGGTGAGCCGCCATGGGCTCCAAGATCCTCGCCTTGTCCCCCAGCGTCGTGATCGTGACGCCTACGTCCACGACGCTTCGGTACTTCTGAAAGAGGTCCAAGTCCCTCACCACGAGGCCCGACTTCGTCTGAACAGAGACGCGGAACCCCCCCTCGGCCAACAGCTGGACGGCCCCCCTGGCAAGTCTGTACTTAGCCTCGGGGGGCTGGTAGGGGTCTGTGATGGTGGACATCCCCACGACGCCCCGTCGCAACTTCGCCACCTCCCTCCTCAAAACTTCTAAGAGGTTGACCTTGACGTACACCACATCTCCCCACGCCGCGCCGGGAGGCCCCCTCGTGAAGTCCACCGCGTAGCAGTAGTAACAGCCGTGGAGACAGCCCACGTAGGGGTTAAGCGCGTAGTCGTACTCAGGAAGGCCGGAGGGAGACAGCGCCCTCCTAACCCTTATCTCAAAAATTTTCACGATAAGCCACGTCTCGCCACTTATAAATTCACCCCCGGCCCAACAGTTTTGCAATAAACGCCGCGAGCGGGTCTAATATCCTCGTCTGTATGTACAGCGTCCCGGGGCCTTCCACCTCCATGACTATGCCCTCTCCGCCGAAGAGGAAGGACTTCACCCCGCCGAGTTTCCTAACCCTCCACCTCATGGTGGCGGGCATTGCCACGAAGTGGTTGTTGTCGACAACGACGGTCTGGCCTGGCCCCAGCTCTATCTTCTCCACGGCGCCGTAGGCGGATACCCACACGCCGCCGGTGCCCGACGCCTTGAGCCAGACGAGCTCCCCCTGGGCGAGCCAGCCTCTGACCCCCCTCCACCCGACGGAGACTTTGACGTCGCCG
Source organism: Pyrobaculum sp. (assembly GCA_038879095.1). Lineage (GTDB taxonomy): Archaea > Thermoproteota > Thermoprotei > Thermoproteales > Thermoproteaceae > Pyrobaculum. Next base: position 6,304 of record JAVZUI010000026.1, read on the forward strand.
TGGTGGGCGACGTAGCTGGCGTCTTGAATAAACCACTCCTCTCCCCTAAGCGGTATGTACTCCACGTCGCCGGGAAGGTGCGGCGCAAAGGCCAGCGTGGCCCCGCCGCCTCTCGCCACATAGGTGTTGAGGAAAAGCGACTCCCCGCCCAGCACAGCCCTCGCGATCCCGCTCAAGAGGCCCCCCGCCGAGGTCTTGACCTCAAAGTCGCCGAGGCCGTAGAGGAAGGCCCCTGCCTCGGCCGTCACCGACTCCCCCGGGTCTAGGTACACGGCTAGTGTGGTATACGAGGGCGCGTGCCGCTTCTCCCACCTCATGGGCCCCTCTGCTGAGATGTTTATATGAATTTCGCAGGTTGTGGTGAAGGTTTTGCATCTAGTGTCACGTTTAAAAATGGGGGGAAAGTTAGACGCTGTGAAGTTGTGGCTGCCGCTCCTCATCGTCTTTTCGCTGGCCGGCTTAGTGTCGGCGGCGCTTGTGATCTACCTTTTCTACGTGCTGGGCACCACGCCGCCTGGTTGCTACGCCCAGTGGGAAATCCTCCCAGGCGTCACCGCCGACTGTATAAAAGTATTGACCAGCGAATACGCCTACCTAGGCCCCGTCCCCCTCGACGCCGCCGCGGCGGCTTGGTTTGTGGTCAACATAGCCGCCGCCCTCTGGCTCTACAAATCGCTGGCCCGCAGGGCGGCCCGTTTTATCTTCTGGTGGCGCCTAGTGGGGGTGGCGATACTCCCCTACCTCATATACCTAGAATTCGCCGTGTTAAAAGCCGTCTGCATATACTGCACAATAATGCACGCCATGATACTGGCGGACTTCGCGGTGATTACGATATTCCTCAGGAAGATGGCCCCACTGATCAAGTAACCTCTGCCCTTTTCAACACCTCCTCCACGGCGGCGGCCACCACCTCCACGTCCTCCCTAGAGATCATATACGGCGGGAGGAAGCGAAGCGTGTTGACGCCTGCCGTGAGCGCCAAGACGCCGCGTTGTAGGAGGGGCTGGATGAACTGGTCAGCCTTTACCCTAAGCTCTAGGCCCAGCATGAGGCCTGCGCCCTTTACCCTAACGGCGAGGCGGCTCTGCACGGAGCCAAGCGCCTTGGACAGCTCGGCCCCCATGGACTCCGCCTTGGCGGGGACGTCCTCTTCTCTAAGCAACTTCGAGGCGGCCGCCGCTGCCGCCATCACCACCGCGTTGCCGGCGAAGGTGGAGCCGTGTTCTCCTGGCTCAAAAACGTCGCCGTAGTCCTCCCTGGCCACCGCGACGCCGATGGGTAGTCCCCCGGCGACGGGCTTGCCGGCGGTGAAGATGTCCGGCTCAACGCCGTATTTTTGAAAGGCCCAGACGGCTCCCGTCCTGCCGAACCCCGTCTGGACCTCGTCGAAGATCAACACGGCGCCCTTCCTATCGGCCTCCTCTCTCAAAGCCTTGAGGAAGTCCGGCGTCGCCGGGTTCACGCCGCCCTCCCCCTGGATGGGCTCCACCACGACGCAACACGTGTCCTCGCCGACTACTTTCTCCACCTCAGACGCCACGTTAAACTTGCCAAAACGGACGTGTGGGTACAGGGGCTCGAAGGCCTTGCGGTACTTCTCGTTCCACGTAATCGACAGAGAGCCCATCGTGCGCCCGTGGAAGCTGTTCGTAAACGCCACCACGGTAGGCCTCTTGGTAAGCTTCTTCGCAATCTTCACGGCAGCCTCCACAGCCTCAGTCCCCGTGTTTTGTAAAAAGACGACGCCGAACTTAGAGGGAAGCAGCTTAGAAAACTCTTCGATAAACCTCTCCCGGGCCGGAGTGGAGAAGTTCAGGGGAACCGCCCAGACCTCCTCTATCTGCTTCTTCACGGCGTCTACGATCTTGGGGTTTGCGTGTCCCAGAAAGACCACCCCGTGGTTGGTGTTGCAGTCCACATAGCGGCGCCCCGCGTCGTCCCACACATACTGCATAAACCCCCTAACAATCCTCACCCCGTACTCCCTGTAGTACTTAGCAATACGGCCCATAGGGCCACAAACCACCTAGTATAAATTGTTTAATATAGGAAAATCGGCTTATGCCATGTGGCGTAGGACGATATCTGCAGCGGCCTTAGAAAAAGCAAAGGCCGCCGCGGTGAAGATAGACTACAAAGAGGGGGAAAGCAAAGTGGTGTTCATCGCGTGGGTCGGCGGAAGGCTTTACGCAGTAGACGCCGTCTGTACACACGCTAAGTGTATACTAGGCCAATTAGACGAGTCCACACTGACTGTAAAATGCCCCTGCCACCACGCCGTCTTTGACCTCAAAACTGGCGCCATGTTAGAGCCTCCCTACGTGGCCCCAAACGCTCCAAAGGAGAGGCTAGGGCTAAGGACCTACCCAGTTAGAATCAACGAGGGCTGGGTCGAGGTAGACGTCTAGTGCACCTCGACGACGTATACCTGTTCTTTTTTCCTTAGGATCTGGACCCACACGTTTTTACGAGGATCCATGTCACAACACCCCCACCCATTTAAAATTCAAACATCCATATTAACCCCCACTTCGGGAAAATATGTGAATCCGATGAAAAGTCTCTTTAACAAGCTCAAGTGGACGGGCCAGAGGGCCTACTTCTGGTACATCAACAGGGGGGCCCAAGGCGGAGAGGAGATGGCCACCACCGACGACCTAGTGGAGGTGGGGTCAAACGGCGTGGTTATCTCCACAGGCGGGAAGGCCAAGTACATACCGTACCACAGGATTGTGGAGGTCAGACTTGAAGACGGGCGAGTCCTCTTAAACAGGAGGCGGAGCTAACAGCCGCTGGCCTAGGCGTGTTGCGACTCCTTTTTGGCGGCGCCGGGTTTTAATACCGCCTCTCCTCTTAATATTTTCGGCTCTACGAATAGGATCTTGATTATCTGCGCCGCTACTCTAAGCCGGGCTTGATATTCCAGCAACTCCTCCCTCCTGGAGACCATGTACTCGTCGAGCATTAAGTCTGCGATTTTCTTCAACTCTTCCACGTCGGCCATGGTGTACTCCTCTGGGTTTTTGTCCAAGAGCTCTCTAAGCCTCTTCTCAACCTCTTTGGTGTAATACTTGCTAGTGGCAGACGGCACTACGGCTTTTAAAGCTCGGAACAACAACAACGCCTCTGTAGCGGTGAGAACGCCTTTTGCCTCCAACACTCTCAACATCGCCTCGTTGTATGCAAATAAGCCCTTCTCTAAGTTAGCCATTCTCATCTCAAGAGCTTTAAGTCGTAACTCAAGGGCCTCAAATCGTAGCCCAACGTCTTTAAACTTCGAGGTTAGCCAATACCCTAAAGACGCCGACGAGGCGACAATTGTGGCAATTATCGAGACCGTGCTTATGACTTGGTCCACAGAATAGTTTGGTTGCAACTTTAAAAACTTGGCCAGCGGCTTTTTTGTTAAATAGGTGGGCAAGTTTGTACACATGGACGCCATCACTTCTTTAGAGATGTACGTCGCCGACAGAAACGCCGAGTGGCTCGGCGTCCCGCGGCTGGTGCTTATGGAAAACGCAGGGGCGGCTGTGGCTAGGAACGTGATATCGCGGTACCCAGACGCTCGTAGTATTCTCGTGGTGTGCGGCACGGGGGACAACGGCGGAGATGGATACGTCGCCGCCCGGCACCTACACGCCGCGGGGAGGAGGGTGAGGGTGGTGGGGCTGGGGGAGCCGAGGGAGGAGCTTGCCCGCGTTAACTACGAGGCGGCGAGGAGGCTGTGGGGGCTGGAGCTACGCATCGCGCAGAGCCCCCTCGAACTGCTTGCTCTGCAGGACTGGTTTTTAGAGGCAGACGTGGTGGTAGACGCCGTGCTGGGCACTGGGATTAGGGGCGCCTTGAGAGAGCCCCACTCCACAGCCATAGAGCTGATGAACACCTCGCCGGCCCCAAAGGTGGCCGTGGACGTCCCATCCGGCCTTGACCCGGACACCGGGGAGGTGCGAGACAAGGCGGTGAGGGCCGCGGTGACGGTCACGTTCCACAAGCCGAAGAAGGGCCTGCTCGCGCCACACGCCAAGAGGTACGTGGGGGACCTCGTCGTGGAGCCCATTGGGATACCCCCAGAGGCGGAGGTCGTGGTGGGCCCCGGGGACTTCGCCTACTTAAACTTCGCCAGGAGGCCCGACGCTAAGAAGGGGGACCACGGCCGCGTGTTAGTAATAGGCGGGTCGCTGGAGTACTCGGGGGCTCCCGTCTACGTGGCCCTCGCCGCGTTGCGAGGAGGCGTAGACCTCGCCGTAATTGCGGCGCCGGAGCCGGCCGCCTATGCCGCTAAGGCCCAGAGCCCCGACGTAATTGCAATACCCCTAGAAGGCCCCCGCCTGTCCTTAAGACACGTCGAGAGGCTGGCTCAGTTGGCGGAGCGCTTCGACGTAGTGGCGATGGGCCCGGGCCTCGGCGTTGAGGGGGAGACCCCGGACGCGGTTAGGGAGCTGTTCAGAAGGCTGGCCGGCAAGAAGCCCATGGTGGTGGACGCAGACGCCGTGAAGGCGCTTGCCGGAGAGAAGGCCCAAGGCGTCGTAGTATTTACGCCCCACGCCGGGGAGTTCAAAGCCTTGACGGGCGAGGAGCCGCCCGCGGCGTTGAAAGAAAGGGCCGAGGCTGTGAAGAGGTGGGCTGGGCGGATCGGCGGCGTGATTTTGTTAAAGGGTAGGTACGACGTGGCGTCGGACGGGGCGAGGGTGAAGATAAACGCCACGGGAACCCCGGCCATGACTGTGGGAGGCACGGGGGACGTCCTCACAGGCCTCACAGCCGCGTTTCTAACCAAGACAAGAGACCCCCTAGAGGCCGCGGCAGTCGCCGCGTTTGTCAACGGCTTGGCAGGCGAATTAGCCGCCTCGGAGATGTACCACATAACCGCCAGCGACTTGCTACAGAAGATACCACAAGTGATTAGAAAATACGCGCAGTCCGCTAAGCCGCTCACAAGCTAGGACTGTGGGCGACTCCCCGAGGCTAACGGCCCGACGGGGCAACCGCCTATGGACAAGGGCTTATCCCAAGTCCGTCGTGTAGCGTTTTACAGCCCTTAAGCATTTGTCTAAACAATGGCGTTTGCAAGTCGGCAGGCGAGGCGGGTATTATGTCCACCGGAAGCTCGCCGGCAAGTTGATACAACGAAGCTAGCAGTCCCCAGCCTGGCGGCGTCGTTGTTACTAACACTATGTCGAAGTCGCTACTCGGCCTCGCGTCGCCTCTGGCCCGGGAGCCGATGAGGATGACAGTGGAACCTGGGACTTTTTCGACGAGAGCGGCTACAAACTTTTTAAACATGTCGTCGTATTCGCTTACGAGCTTGAGACGCCTTTTTATAAACTCCTGGCCCATTGCAATACTTGTGTGGCTTTTTCAAAACAAATTCTTGCAGTGTCTTCATCATATAAAGCAACTGCGCCGTATCTGGACGTGGTGTAGTGAGGATTTAGAAAACTACAAGCCTCTATGACGTGGGGAGGCACGTCTACGCCAAGCGCTTTTACGAGTTGAACCAAATTGTGAGTGAAAGGGTAGGCCCCCACTCTTTTAAGTAACAAACCCTTAAGATAAAGCTCAACGGCTTGATGAGCGGCGAAACACACAGCCCAGTGTCTTCCTTCTGAAAGCATTAGTCTCGCAATGTCGTACCAGCCCTCTGCCTTTTCGATAAGGTCCACGTAGATGCGGAGTGGCTGGTATAAATACCAAGTGTGGTTTATTAAGGGTTCTATTCATCAAAGGCGTGGAGCGTGTGGTTTTGCCCAACGGGCTGGTGTTGGTCTTAGATAGGTTTTCGTGGCCTACCGTGGCTTTGGCTGTGGGGGTGGGGGTGGGCTCTCTTTACGAAGGGCGCGAGATGAGGGGGGCGACGCACTTCTTGGAACACATGTTGTTTAGAGTGCCTGGCCTTGACGTAGACGCCGCCGTCGAGTCGCTGGGGGGAGAGCACAACGCCTACACTCAGAGAGACTCCATTATACTTATCTACGAGGCGTTGTCGGAGTCTGCGGCAGACCTGGTGGAGCTTGCCTACCGTATGTACGTCAACGACAAGTTTGAAGAAGGCGACTTGGAGAGGGAGAGGGCCGCCGTTTTGTCCGAGCTTAGGCAGTCTAGGGAGGACCCCTCAAGCCGCGTCGGGGAGCTAGTCTTGAGGGCGCTCTTCGGCGGCTCGGACTGGGGCGACCCGGTGGGAGGCGTGCCGGAGGTAGTGGAGGCGCTTTCGTTAAAAGACTTGGCGGAGCACAGGGCTAAGTGGTTTACGCCAGACAACACTATGGTGGTGCTCTCCGGCGGGTTTAGCGACGACGTGGTGAAGAAGGCGGTGGAGCTCTTCGGCCGCCTAGACGGCAAGGCGCCTTCAAAGCCCACGCCCTCTGCAGGCGTTGGGCCCGGCGTAATAGAAGAAGTGGGCGACGTGGAGGGCGTGTACTACGCAAAGGCGCTTCGCCTACAGGTAGACGCCCCGACCTCCCTCTACGCCCTTCTACACGGCGCGGCTTTTCACCTAGAGGTGGGGGCCAAATCTATCCTGTTCCACACGGTGAGAGACGGCGGCGTGGCCTACTCCTACTACGTAGACTACGACGTGGTGGGAGACGTGGCGTACCTAGCCGTGGCTGTGGAGTCCGCCCGCGGCCTCGCCGCGGCGAGGAAGGCCGTGGCAGACGCCCTAAGGCCCAGAGAGCCGCCTCCCTACCGGCTGAAGTTTTACAAATACACATGGGAGAAGTGGTGGCGAAGCCCCATAAACAGAGCCACCGCCGTGGCGGAATACTTATTCAAGGGAGGCGACCCCGGCCACATGGAAGAGGAGTTCAAAAAGGCGGCGGAAAGAGGCACCAGCTGGCTACCGCCATACGTGGCAAAAGAGGCGGAAGCCGCCGTAGTGCCCTCCAACCACTAGACAGCAGCCACCTGCCCATCCGCGGACAACTCGTCGGCGCCGTCTACCTCCATCTACGCCACGCGCCCTTCATAAGGTATTTATAAATGGTAGATCTATAAAACGTGGGCCTCTCTGCTGAGGAGAAGAGGAGGTTTTTGAAGGCGTTGGAGGAGGATGTGGAGTTTAGGCTGGCTGTGGCTGGTCTCATCGGCCTTGGGGAGGTTTTGAAAGAGTTGTACCGCCTTCGGGAGGAGTCTGAGAGGCGTTGGGCGAGAGAAGAGAGGCGTTGGAAAACTTGGCAACGCACATGGCAAAAATTCCTCAAAGACTACGAACGCCGCTGGCAACAAGAAGAAGAGAGGTGGAAAAGAGAAGAAGAAAGATGGCAGACCTGGTACAACACGTGGCAGAAATTCCTAGAAGACTACGAGAAGAGGTGGCAGAGAGAAGAAGAGAGATGGCAAACGTGGTACCAGACTTGGCAAAAGTTCTTAGAAGACTACGAAGCAAGGTGGAAGTGGGCTGAGGGGGAGTTTAAGTGGCTTAGGTCTGCGTTGTCTGAGATTAGAGAGGCCCTTGGGGGCGGCTTTGAGTACTACACGGCTAGGGTGGTTTCGCTTTTGCTTAGGGAGAGGGGGGTTGAGTGCGACGTCAGGGTGAATGTGACTCTGCCAGTGGACGGGTTTAAGGAGGTTGACCTCTTTTGTGGTGAGCCTCTTGTGGTGGGCGAGGTGTCTGTGGCGGTTAGGTCGGTCGAGGAGGCCGTGGGGGTCTTGGAGCAGCTCAAGAGGTCTGTGGAGGCTGCTGAGAGGTTTACTGGTAAGAGGACGTACCTAAAGGTGTTGGCTGTGGAGTTCGCCTCGGCTGAGGTGGCTGAGTATCTTCAGAAGAGGTGCGAGGCTGAGGGGGTTTACCTAATCCTAGGTAGGAGTTATATCTAGTGTACATTTGTTATAGTAAGGCATAAAACTATTTTTAGACGTATATGCGTGGCTACTCGGATGATTGAAATTCGCGGCGTGTGGAAACGCCTCGGCGGGGGCTGGGTGCTCAGGGGGGTTAACCTCTCTGTCAACAGCGTTGTCACTTTGGTTGGGCCGAACGGATCTGGCAAGACCACTTTAGTGAGGATAGTGGCCGGCGTTTTGGAGCCCACCCGGGGGGAGGTGTACGTCGACGGGAGGAGGCCCAAGGTCCCGGCCAGCATCTTGGGAGTGGTGTTTCACACCCCCATGCTGTACCCCGAGCTTACCGTGAGGGAGAACTTGAGGCTGTTTGGGAAGATGGCCGGGGGCAGGCTCGAGGGCTGTCCCCTAGGCGTCTGTAAAGTGTTGGACAAGCCCGTGAAGGCGCTGAGCTTCGGCTGGAAGAGGAGGGTGGACGTGGTGAGGGCTCTTCTGCCCAACCCGCCTAACCTCGTCATCGACGAGCCCACCACTGGGCTTGACGAAGAGGCCAGGGGCGAGCTTCTCGACATACTTCGCGGGCTAGGCGCCGTGTTGTTAACCTCTCCGTTCCCCCTGGGCGTTGGGAAAGAGGTGAGAATTGAAGAGGTGCAACATGTGGGAGGTAGTTAAGGCGGACTTAAAGGCGGCGTCGCGGCGGCCCGACGAGCTTGTGTTTGTGCTAGTGGCCGGGCTCGCGGCTGGGGTGGTGGGCTCCTTTGCTGGGAGGTACGCCGTGTACCTCGTCGCCCTACTGTCGGCGCAGCTCTCAGCCTACTTATACGTGATTAGGGACTGGGACCGCGGCGTGTTGGAGGGGTTGATATACTACGTGGGGCACGTGGGAGTCTTCGTCTCTAAGCTCGTGGTGACCAGCCTAGTGGCTCTGGGGGCTACCTCGGCCGCGGTCTTGTTCATAGACGCGTCTGCATTACCCCTGGCCGCGGCGAGCGCGTTGCTCCTCTCCACGACCAGCTCGCTCGCCGCCTTGTTCGCAGTCTACGGCGGGTTGCCTCCACCGGCGGCCACGGCGATGTCTATTGTCCTCGCCCTGCCCCCCCTTGCCTCTGTGGTTGAGGGCGGCGTAGGCCCCGTGGCGCTCGGCGCCTTAGCGGCAGTCGTGGGAGTCGGCGTTCTGGTCTCCGCGTTTCTAGACAAGGTATGAGAATCCTCTTTTCAGCTCTTATCCTCGCCGTGTTGCTCACTGCGGCGTCTGTGGTAAAGGGCGGCGTGAGTTTTGAACTCATCAGTTCAGTTGACGAGGTAAACGGCACCTTCCTCCTCTACATATACCAGCCGCTGTGTGGAGAGTGCAAAGTCTTGGAGGAGTTGTTTAAAGACGGGGAGGTTGTACAAGCACTTTCACAATACAGACTATACGCCCTAGACCTCTCCGCGAGCCCTGTGGCGGCGGTGGAGGTGTACGTGGGCGGCCAAGTGGCGTACGTCGACCACGGCGTGGTGCGCTACTACGCGGCCAACGGCACCAAGAGGCTTTACATACCGGGCACCCCCACGGTTTTGATAGGCGTCAGGGAGGGAGACAGGATTAGGCTACTGGGCTTTTGGACGGGGGCCGACGTGCCCCAGGGCGTGGATTTAAAAAAGACTTTTCTACAGTTTCTACGCAGCGGGGAGGAGGGAGGAGAGTCCTCGCCTATTTACGTAATTCCCTGGGCAGCCGCCTTAGCCCTCGGCGTGGCCAGCGTCTTTTCGCCTTGCGTACTGCCAGTGGTCGCCCTTGCGGCCTCTACGCACTTCTCTAGGAGGAGTTTGTGGAGGGTCCTAGCCGGTCTGGTCTGTTCATACGCCGCCTTCGGCGCCGCCGTTGGGGCCCTAGGCTTGGCCGCGGAGGGGGCTAGGCGTGCGGTGGCCGTGGCGGGGGGCGCGGCGCTGTGCTTCCTCGGCTTGGTGCTATCTGTCGATAGGCTAAACGCGAGGTACGCCTCTGCGATGTCCCGCGTCCAGAGCTCTGTCTTTAAGCGAGCGCGGTCAGCCGGCGACTTTCTGCTCGGAGCCTCGCTCGGCGCGGTTTGGATGCCGTGTATTCTCCCATACGCCGGGCTAGCCACCGTGGTGGCCCTCGCCTCACTAGCTGGCGATTTCTTCGCCTTATTTACAGCCTTACTCCTATACGGCGTGGGGCTGGCCGCCGCTGTTTACGCGGTGGTCAAAGTCGTCGGCAGATATGTAAAGCCCGGCCGGGCTGTGGAGAAGGCGGTGGGGGCGCTTTCTATAGCCGTTGGCATCTACTTACTGTGGGCGGCGGTATGATGCTGGTGGACAAGCTAGTTGCCCTTTCTCTTACGCATAGACAACTAGACGTAGATGCGCTTTCTCGAGTTTCACGCGGCGTCCACGCCGCGTGTATGAACAGCCCGCATCCCCTCTTCGCATTCCACACGTGCAACCGGGTTGAAGTCTACCTCTACGACCCCCCGCCTGGCTTTATACGTGAGATAAGAGAAGGCTATGCGCCGTATGTAGACAGGGTTGTGGAATACCGCGGGATTGAGGCCGCCAGACACCTCTTTAGAGTCGCCGCTGGGCTGGACTCGATGTTAATCGGCGAGACCGATGTACTAGGCCAGTTAGAAGAGGCCTTTGCTTCACAGGTAAGGAGGGGCAACCTCCGCGGCTTGTTAAAGACAGTGGTGGAGAGAGCCATAGCCGTGGGGAAGAGAGTTAGGACAGAAACCGGCATCTCCCGCGGGCCGAGGGGGCTCGGCTCACTCTCCATTATATACCTGTCCGACAAGATAAGGCTGAGAGAGGCCTCGATATGCGTCATCGGGGCAGGTTCGGTGGGGAGGGGAATTGTAAAAGAGTTGCTAGATTTGGGCGTTAGGAAAATAGTTGTAGTTAACCGCACTGTGGAAAAAGCCGCCGACCTCGGCGTGGAGGTTTGGCCTCTCACAAAAGAATCTGTGGAAAGGTGTTTGTTAGAACACGACGTGGTCTACGCCGCGGCTTCTACCTTTGAGCCAATCATCAGCCAAGTGCCCCCAGGGGCGCGGGTCCGCTTAATCGTAGACATGGGGATGCCTAGAAACACTGCGCCGGGACTCCCAGTGGAGGTGGTCACTTTAGAGTCGCTTAGGAGCTACGCAGAGAGGTTTAACAAAGAGAGGGCCGGGGAGGTGGAGAAGGCAGAGGCGGTAATTGAAGAGGAGTTGGCTAATTTAGAGCCTCTGCTTAGGAGGAGGTGGGTGGAGTTAGAAATGTCGGAGGTCTTGAAAAGGTGGTTTGAGGCGGCGGAGGAGGAGGGCCGCAGGGCAGGCGGCGGCCCCGCCACTTTGGCGGCGGTTTCCACTGTGAAGAAAACCCTTTTACCTCTTGTCATGTATTTAAAAGAACTTGCTGTAAGTGACGTAGAGACGACGGAGACCTTGATTCATGTTTTTAAAGACGCCTACATAAATGATAAAAAGAACTAAGATAAGAACGTTGATGTCTCGTACTACTGTGCCTGTGGAGAGCGAGGTGGCTAAGGAGATCTCCGCCGTCGCAAAGGCCCAGGGCTTTTCCGTCCTCCGACTTGTCTCAGACTCTTTAAAACTCTCAGTGGAGTTGCTAAAGAGGGGCATAACGCCGACCAGGGCGGTGGAGATGTTTAGACTTATGGAAAAAATTCTTGCCTTTGACGTAGTGCCCGTGCCGCTTTCCTACCTGGAGCTGTTAGCAAAGAAGTGGAACACATGCGACGACGGCGAGGTGGAGAGGTTTTTAAGAGAAGTGGGAGAGAAATTCGGCAAGGTTTTGACCTCGGAGTTTAGGACCTTCGGAGAGCTTATGCAAGTGGCGGCGCAGTTCTTCTCGCTTCTCCCAGTGGCTAGGGTGAACTTCAGCAAGACTGGCAACACGTGGCGTATAGTCTTCGTGTCGGCAGGCGAGATGTCTGTTAAGTGTCTAGGCTATTTCGCAGAGGAGGCGGTAAAACAGTTTGGATGCGCCGTGAGAGTTGAATATTCGGGAAACACCATCGTGGCTGAGGTCACCTGCTAGGCGTGGAAAAGCTTTATATCTAGTGTACACATGTTGCCATGCCTGGAAAATACGCCAGACTCGCCGTAGACCGAACTCTCGCCGAGGAGTTTTCACTAAAAGTTAAGAAGATCGGCAGACGGCCCTCAGAGGTGATCGAGGCCGCCCTTCATGCGCTGGTAGACGCCGTAGATCACGGCATTGACCCCATCGACATGGTACACATATGTAGAATCGCTAGAAGCATAGGCCCAGGCAAGTCTGGGTACGAGGTGGGGGTGAACGCAGGCGTCCTCCTAAGGGCGTACTACAAACCTGCGGAATTTTTAGAAATAATAGCACGCGTAGGGCCTCAGATATTATCGGCATATAGAGTAGGCCCAGAGGTGTTTAGAGTACCCGATGGGCAAGTGAGGACAACGCTATGCGGCATCTTCACAGGCGTGGGATGCCAATGTAGCGAAGAACAAGAATTCCTCAAAGTGAACTGTAGTAAGTAGTGTACACTGGTGCACACTATATATAAATCTTTTTCAACCTTGTACAATTTGTATAAATAAACTTAAAAATAATGACAAGCATATAGACATATGTCTCTCTCTAGAAGAGATGTTGTAAAGATTGGCATCACAGCGGGGCTTGTCGGCGGCTTGGCTGGCGTGTTGCTTAAGGCAGAGCAGGAGGTAAAGCCCGAGGCGGCTCAGTACTCCGTAAAGTCAATTCCGTCCATCTGCGGCATGTGCATGGCGCAGTGCGCCATATACATCGACGTGGTAAACGGCAAGCCCGTGAGAATTCGGCCAAACACCAACGCGCCCACCAGCGCCAACGGCATATGTGCAAGGGGGGTCTCGGGCTCTTTCAGCACGTGGCTTAACCCAGACGCCATTAAAAAGCCCATGGCAAGAAAGGCGCTGGTAGACTGGGCACAAGGCAAGATAACGTGGGATGAGGCCAAGAGGCAGATTTCCCAAAACAGGGGTAGATACGACGACATGGTGGAAGTAGACTGGAACACGGCGATAGAGATAATTGCCAAGAAGTTAAAAGAGCTGGCGGACAACAACGAGAGGCAAGCCTTTACGTTTCTCTTCGGGGCTTGGGGCCCCACGGCATCTATGAGGGCAGGCGTGCCCATAGCCAGGTTTGCAGACGCTTTCGGCGGGGGGCAGATCACCTTCGACAACCCGTACTGCACCTACCCGCGCTACCTAGGCCACTGGCTCACCTGGGGCCACGGCCACCAGGCCCACACGGTCTGCATAGACTACGGCGAGGCGGACGCAATATTTGTAGTGAGGCGCAACGTCGTCGGCGCCGGCGTCGTGACTGAGACGTGGCGATTCATGGAGGCTGTAAGGCGGGGCGCCAAGCTTGTGGTAATAAGCCCAGTATTTGACGAGACCGCCTCATATGCAACGGTGTGGCTCCCCGTGAAGCCCGGCACAGACTTGGCGGTGCTCCTCGCATTTATAAAGTACATAATCGACAACGAATACTACGTAGAACCCTACTTGGCCAGGTTCACCAACGCCCCGTTTTTAATAAAGCCAGACGGCCTGCCGCTTTTGGCAACAGAAGTGGCGTGGGATAAGTACAACGCCGCCGAGCCCAAGGCCTTTGCCTACGTGGTGTGGGACGCGGCGTCGAACGCTCCCGCGGCCGACGACGCCGCGGCTAGGCCGGCGCTCTTCGGCGAGTATGAAGTCCAGTTAAAAGACGGCACTGTAGTCAAGGCCAAGACCGCGTTGACGATTTTAAAAGAGTGGGTAGACGCAAACCTCGCCGCGTTGGCGAGAAAACACGGCGTCAACGACTACATGGAGGCCGCGGCCAAAGAGGCTGACGTAGACGTCAACGACTTGAGAAAAGCGGCTGAGATAATTGCGACGCACCGCGCCGTCGCGCCCATCGGCTGGCACGACCCGCGGTATTCAAACTCGCCGCAGGTTTGGAGAGCCGTGGGAATAATCCTCGCGTTGCTGGGGCGGATACAACAGCCCGGCGGCTTGTTCCTACTTACGCACCTCGTCATGCCCTACGCAGATGTCTACACACGTGTGTTGAAGTACACTAGGAAAGACGTCCCGTATAAGACCATCCGAGGCTTGACGTTCTCCGAGTACACGTCCACGTATCTGTCGTCTGTGTACGTAATTCCCATTGCCCCGCCTCTGCCTGGGCCTTCCGACAGAGGGGCTCCCCCGGTCCCCGCCCTGGTGGAGAAGTGGGCAGAGGAGGCTGAGAAGAAGGGCTATCTATACCCCTACGACACTGTACAGGCGCTGTACGAAAGCGTAGCCTACGGAAAGCCGTTTAAGATCAAGGTGGTGTTTATCACTGGGTCTAACCCAATTCCTCAGATTGGCAACTCTAGGCTAGTTGAAGAGATCTTTAGAAACCTAGACCTCGTCGTGGTGCACGACATACAGTTTAACGACACTGTGGCGTTTGCAGACGTGGTGCTCCCAGACATCCCCTACCTAGAGCGCATGGACTTAGCGCTTCCCGGGCCGTTCTCGCCGTTTCCCGCCATATCGGTGAGGTTCCCCTGGTATTACGAAGAGTACATGGCTAAGATACAGCAGGGGGAGAAGCCCGGCGAACTAGACAAAAAATACAGGTCGAGAGACGGCCGCACAATTTTCGAAGTACTACTCATGATTGCGAGGAGGCTCCAGCAACTAGGCGTAAAGGCCAGAGACGGCACAGACTGGCCGCAGAACATGCCGGTGGGCATGATTACAGAAGACGGCATATTCCCAATCACCAACCTCCGCAACTTCATCAACGCCACGTTTAGGCGGATTAGGATTATAGACGAAAACGGCAACGTGAGGGCTCCGACGGTAGACGACTTGTATAAAATGGGCGGCTACATGGTGCTGGTGCCCACAGGCCGCGTCGAGACTGTGGTAGACGACAGGTGGAGCCAAGCCCTCGGCAGAGAGGTGAGGGTGAGGGTCCACGTCTACAAGCCGGTGAAGTACAGCGCAGAGCTTGAGCGGTGGTTGTGGCGCGAGGTCCACCACAACTCGCCAATTACCCAGGGGCTGGCGCCTCTGCCCACGCCAAGCGGAAAGGTGGAGATCTACAGCATAAACCTCGCCTACGACGTACTGAGGGTCTTCGGCAAGCCCGTCACTTCAATAGACCCCTCCGACATCGAGGGGGCGAAAAGCGGCGTAGACCCCCTCTTCTCGCCGGTGCCCCTCTACGCAGGCATGGCCAGGCCAGACTACATGTGGGCCACTGGGCCTCCCACTGAGGACATACAGATAAACGGCCTCGTGCCTCCCGACCCGCCTAAGAGGTTGCTCTTAGTATACCGCCACGGCCCCTACACCCACACCCACAGCCACACGCAAAACAACCTACTCCTAAACACGCTTACGCCAGACGAGCTACTCACCGCCTGGATGCACCCAGACACCGCGGCTAAGCTCGGCGTCAAAGACGGCGACTGGATAGAGGTCAAGCCGGCCGCCCCCAAGATGGCTAAGCAGCTAGAGGCGGTGGGAGTCAAGGAGTTGCCCGTTGCGAGGTTTAAGGTTAGGGTGACTAAAATGGTTAGGCCGGACATCATCGCCGTCTACCACTACTGGCTAGTCCCGAGGCAAAACAAGTGGATGCTTAGAGTAAAGGCCGAGAAGTTGTCTAATCTCAGGGGTGGCCTCAGCGACGACAACTACCTAGGCGCCATGATGGCCGGGAGGCTCGGCACGCCCGGGGCGATGGGGAACACGGTGGTAGAAGTAACTAAGGCGGGTGGGCTATGAGGCCGGTATTTGTAATCGACGTAAACAAATGCGTCGGTTGCCGCGCCTGCGTAGCCGCATGCGCAATTGAACACGGACAGGTGTTCACCGCGGCTAGGCCCGCCAACGTGGGCAGGCCGTTTACTGTGAGGCTAAGGACTTGGGTGGAGTGGCGCGAGTCTGACAGCGATGCGCCCTCTAGGCGGTTTGTCTCATCGTTGTGTTACCACTGCGAAAACACTCCGTGCCAGAGGGTGTGCCCCACGGGGGCTACATACAGGACAAAGGAGGGGGTAGTCTTAGTAGACAAAGAGCTGTGCATCGGATGCGGCTACTGTATAATTGCCTGTCCATACGGCTCCCGCTACAGGCCCGAGCCCCAAGAGTGGCGCGAGGCAGAGGAAAAGCCGCTTGTCAAAGAGGCCGAAGCCGGCGCGGCCTACGGCGGAGTTATGTTCAAGCCGCCTGTGCCCAACAAATGGGCCTTCAGAGCCGACGCTGTGGACAAATGCACATTCTGCTACCACAGATACCAGGGAGACGGGGGGCTGTGGACGCCTGCGTGCGTGGAGGCCTGTCCCACTAAGTCTAGGATGTTCGGCGACTTAGACGACCCCAACGACCCAGTGGCCGAGTTGGTGAGAAAAGGCGTGGCGAAGCTGGCAAGGCCAGACCTAGGCACCGGGGGTAGGGTGTACTACGTGGGGCTATGATCGTGCGCAACACAGTCTGGGGGCTGCCGGTTGCCGTTGAGATGACTTTGTTAGCCATAGCCAGCTTCGCAGTGGTGTGGGCATACGTATTCTGGAGGCGCGGAGAGGTCAAACCAGCTTTAGTCGGTGGTGCCGCGGGCGTTGTGTTGCCAGCCATTGCGCTTGGCATACTCGCCTCCGAGCTGTTAAAGCCTCCCACATACGGCACGTTAGTACTTCCGCTGTTTAACCCTGGGGCTAACTTATCTAGCTGGATGGTGTGGGGCGCCACCGGCATATCGCTACTCATACTCTGGGCGTTGCTATTCACACTGCCGCTTGCGCTGGGCAAAATCGCTGTGTGGGGGAAGAGCAGGGCTGTGATGAACGCGCTGGGCATACTAATGAGCGCGTTCGGCATATACGCCGCCGTGTACACAGGCCTAGTCCTGGCCTACGAGCGCGGCGTACCGTTTTGGCACAGCGCGGCGGTGCCGCTACTCGCCCTATTCATGGGCCTCGCCGCCGGGAGCGGCCTGTACGGCCTCCTCGGCAAGAGAGAAGTGGCCCCGTGGGTGGCTATAGGAGGGGCGCTCACCGCGTTGACGTGGGCCGCCCACCTACACCTATCTTCAATTGGGCCCGGCGTCGCCGCCTACAGCGCAGTAGGAGCAATGGCCGACCCCTCCTCAGTCGCGGGACTGGCGTTGGCAGTAGTAGGAGCCCTAGCGGCTTGGGTCGGTAAAAAGCCCGGCTTAATTGCAGGCGGCGTGATGGTAATGACTGCAGTATTCTTAATTAGGCTGTCTCTGCTGGCCTGGGGGGCCTGGGACTTCCCGTAAACATCTCTTTTTCGAATCTCTTTTTCTTAAGTTTAGTGTTTGGGTACACAAATGTACATTGTTTATAAAAAAGTTAATAAATAGGCATTTTTTGCACTATATGCCAAAAAAACTATTAGTGCTGGGGGGAGGCACCGGCGGCTTGGTAGTTTCTAAGGAGGTTAGGGAGGTGGTAGGCCCCGGCGAGGTCGAAATCACGCTTATTGACCAAAAGGACAGGACGGAGTTCCGCCCCTCGTACCTCTACGTGGCCTTTGGGTACAGAAAGCCGGAGCAGATTTCCGCCCCCCTGGAATACGTCAAGAGACATGGCGTAAATTTTGTAAAGGCGAAAGTCACTTCCATAGATGCGGCAAATAGGAAGGTGAAGACGACGGCCGGCGAGTTCAGCTACGACGCCTTGGTGGTAGCCCTGGGAGCCGAGACCATAGACACCGGCTTCCCTCACACCTGGGAGCTGGAGCCCTCTCTAAAAGTGGCAGACGTGTTATCGCAGATAAGGCAGGGTAACATAGTAATAGGCGTGTACTCAATGCCGTATAGGTGTCCGCCAGCGCCCATCGAGCTCGCCATGCTTACCCACTTCTACTACCTCACACGCGGCTTGAGAGACAAGGTGAAGATCACCGTTGTCCACCCAATGAAGAGGCCCTTTGAGAACTTCGGGCCGATGGCCGCCAAGTGGATGTCGGGCTTCTTACAGCAGCTAGGCGTGGAGTACATAGGAGTCGGCCAGAACCCGGCTATAAAGAGCTTGGGCAAGAACGAGCTTGAGACGGCCACCGGCGAAAAGGTTAAGTTCGACGCGGCCTTTATAGTGCCGCCTCACAAGGCCCCCGATGCCGTGTTAAACAGCGACTTGGCTAAGAACGGCTGGGCGGCTCCCCGCAACCCCGCCAACGGCGACTTTAGGAGCGAGAAGTACGACGACGTGTACGTAATAGGCGACGTGGCGGCCCCCAACGTGCCGGTGGGCATGGCCGGCACAATACTACACTCCTACTCGCCGTGGGTAGTGAGCAACCTGTTGGCAGACTTGACTGGAATTTCGCTTGGCAAGCCGCCCTTTAGGATAGTGGGCACTTGCGCCCTAGACGTAGGCGCGTATGGAATGGCCGCCGCCTGCGACTTCACTCCCTTTGTAAAGAAGCAGAAGCCGTACCCCGACTGCATGTTCCTGCCGCCTTCGCCGGTCACTAGGATGTTTAAAGAGATGTTTGAAAAGATATACTTCAACTGGTTGCTGGGGGTGGTGCCATGACTGAGGTAGTGACAATCCCCAAGGCCGACTACGAGAAACTGCTGGCCGAGGTACAGGCATTGAGAAAAGAAGTGGAGGAGCTAAGCTCCCTCCTACTGCCCGTGAAAATTGTGTTGGAGAAGTTGCCGCACCTCATGGCCGACATACAAGTGTTCAAAGTAGCCGCCCCCCTCATATCTATGCTCTCTATAATGGACGCAGCAGATCTAAACGCCATGGGAGCCGCCATGCAGGGAGGCGTCACGTGCACAAGCAAGGCGCTACGGCAAATAGCCGAAAACGGAGCCCCCAGAGTAGGGCTATTCGGCCTGCTGAGCGCCATGAGAGACCCAGAGGTGCAGAAGGCCATGGGAATAATGCTCACTGTGTTAAAAGCCATGGGCACCTG
>JAVZUI010000027.1:0-24426 GCA_038879095.1 Pyrobaculum sp.
TGACACGTGCCGCATACAAGTTAGGTATAAATTTCTCGTGTGGATAGACAGAAATTAAGACTTTACAGAAACTTTCAACTTATACGTACCAAAAGAAAGGCTGACCTATGCAAAGTAGACAACATCATAAGAGTTTTCGTTAGGCTGTGGACGCACCCCCGCTACGTGAAGGTTATTGATTTTTAGGTTAAGGTGTAGGATTATCTCCAGCTACTACAAGTGCTGGGAGGGGGCTTCTAGGGCGCGTTTAATACTCTAATACTGTCTACAAAATCAACTGTCATCTCTACGTTCCAGGCGGTTGAGGGGGCGCCCCTCTGGATAGAAAACTTCCCGCCCGCGGCCAATACGCCGTTGCAAAATATAGACACGTAGTAGTCGGTGGCAGGCGCCTGGTACAGCGACACCGAGCCGTCTGACCCAGTTGTGGAAAATAGGTAAAACCAGCGCCCTCCCGTCAAGACGTCGACTACCTTCGCCACGCAGCCCGCCACCGGCCTTCCCTGCCTGTCTCTCACCACCAGCGTCAGTGGGTAGGCCCAGGTCCTAATCTTCCCAGCGGCCGGCGCCCCCAGCTCGGCCACGTCTCTAGCCACCTGGCTGTCGTAGATCCATATGACGCGGCCGGACAGCAACTCTCCCAGGCTGGCAAAGCCCCACGCCACTCTCAGCGTAAAGCCGCGCCCCCACGGCAGTCCGTACGCCGTCTTTCCCTCCACTACGTAGGACAAGGCCACTAAAGAGCCGTCTACGTCGTATACAGCCACGGTGGCTTCTCTCAGCGGTCTGTCGTTCCAATCTCTCACGTCTAGCGCAAAGACTAGCAACGCCGCGGCGACGACGATGAGTAGGACGCGCATAAAGAACTTTACAAAGAGTTTTAAATGTAACGATATTCCTATACATGAGAGTTCTGCTGTTTGGAGGGTTGGGCTTCATCGGCGCCAACGTGGCCGAGGCCCTCGCCGGCGAGGAGTTGTATGTGGCACACAGGCCCGGCTCGCCTCAGCGCAAGCCCGAGGTGGCCAGCTTCGTCTCTCAGTTCGCGACGCTTGTGGAGTACAGAGACCCGGCATCTGCCTTAGAGAAGGCGAGGCCTCACGTGGTTATAAACCTAGTGGGGGAGTACTTTGGCCCCGACCACGTGCTGAGGGAGGCAAACGCCGAGTTCCCCCGCGCGCTTTGTGAATCGGCTAGGAGGACCGGCTGGAGGGGGAAGGCGGTGCACATATCGGCCGCCACCGTGAGGGGGCCCGTGGGCGACGTGATTAAAGAAGAGGAGAAACACCTAGAGGGAATCGCACCCCCGTCCCCCTTCGACAGGTATAAGGCCGAGGGGGAGCGCGCCGTCTCAAGCTGTTTTGAAGACTGGGTGATCGTCAGGCCGGCGCTGGTCTACGGACGCTTCAACGACCACCCCGAGTGGGTAATGTTGACTAAGTACGTCGCGAGGGGGGTCGCCCCCGCCGTCGCCGCCTCTGTCTCCGCCATATCTGCCAGAGAGCTGGCAAAGGTGGTCAAGGCCTCGTTGTCGCTGACTCGCGAGTTTTTCTTCGCCACGGAGTGCCGGCCGCGTACATTCGGCGAGTTTATAGACGCCATTGCAAAGGCCCTGGGGAAAGACGTGGTAAAAGTGCCCGTCCCCAAGGCGCTTTTAAAAATCGCCGCGCCGAGGCAACTGAGGGCGCACCTGCCCTTCCTCGACAAGAAGTTCAGCTGCGAGAAGATGAAGAGGCTGACCGGCGTCGAGCCGGCCCCGGACTTCTACGCAGAGGTAGGCGAAATGGCAAAGTACATAATGTCAAAACTTAAAAAGAAGCAGTTTTAAAAAGATGTGAAGTTGGTCTTCCTATTTACCTACTGCCCCCCTCCCCACCTCTACGCGCTTAAGAGGTGGCAAATCGGCATAGCGTCCACGGCGGAGTGCCCCCTAGTGGAGAGAGTAGTCGACGTCGAGGCGTACATAGGCGACAAGTTCGTAGTGGTGGTGGGAGACAGGGAGCTGGCCGAGAGGCTTGGCGTCGCCTACGCCACAGAGGAGGAGGTGGAGAAATTCCTCGCCTGGCTGAGCAGAGAGCTTTCGCCAGACCTCAAGCCCTATTTACAATAGCCCTGAGCTTACACACGGCGCACACCTCCCCGCTGGCGGGCTCGCCGCATATCTTACACCTCTTCACATCTGCGGGTCTCACCCCGTGCCGTAGGTTAAACTCGACGACGCCGCGCATAAGCCTCAAGTCGAAGTCCGGGTCCCTCCTCCTCGCCGCCTTCATCATCTCGTACACTTCTAAATGTGCGGCGCCGCATAGCCCGAACTCGCAACAAACCTCGTTGAAACTGAGACCGAGCCGCCTGCAAAAAGCCTCGTTCTCCTCAGGCCTTGCGTAGATAAGAGGCCTAATCTTAGTCAACAGGGGCCCCGCTCCCTCTACCCGTGGCACAATTTTAAAATTCCACTGGTAGTGCCCCCCGGCGAGGTTTCGGAAGTAGTAAGAGAGAAAGTCGTACATGTGGTGCCCCGTCGCCACCTTAGTGGCGCCGAGCTCTCTCGGCACTTTGTTCATGAGGTACCTCTTCAAGGCGCCGCACACAGAACACACGGGGCGCCCCGCGGCCTTAGCCGCCTTTAAAATGTCCAAGTAGTCCAAGGCGTTTACCACCCGTAGCTCCACCCCAAGGGCGTCCGCCTGGGCCTTCGCCACCTCCTCCACCCTCGCCGAGTAGCCGAAGCCCAGGTTTATGTGAAAGGCCTTAACCACGGCGTCTATCCTGCTCTCCTCCACGTACATCTTCAAGAGGGCGAGGGCGGCGCACGAGTCCTTTCCCCCGGAGACCGCCACGTACACCACGTCGCCCATCTCCACCAGCCGGTGCCTCCTAATGGTGGAAAACACCCTCCTTTTGTACTCCTCTAGGTCAACCCTCGGCGCGGGCTGGGCTATTCTGATCACGGTGTGAGAAAAATATTTCTATAAATCCTAAAAAGGCGTGGAGCCGCTCAGACGCGGCCTCTGGGGGAGCGTGGCGGCGGCCGTGTTGATACTGCTTACGCTAGCCGCAAGCCCGCATCTGGGGCTGACCCACCCAGCCCCGCTGTCTCTCATGTCGCTCCTAGTGGCCATCGCCGTGTACGTCTACGCCAACTTCCGCCGAGTTGTAAACAGCAGAGTATTCAACGCGCTGGGCCCGGCGGTGATAGGAGGAGCCGCGGCCGGCGTCGCAGCCATGTGGGCCGGGCTAGAGGCCGGCGCCGTGGCCGTGGCGGTTGCGTACTGGGGCGAGCCCGTCATGGGGTACTACGTCTACAAGGTGCTTAGGCGCTGGGGCGGGGGGTGGGCCCTTTTGTTCCTAGCCTCAGCCGCCGCATACGCCTACTCGCTACCCGTGGTGTTGCTAGGCCTCTGGCAGATACCAGCAACGGCGGACTTTGCGAAGCTGGTCGCCCTCGCCTACTTCCTAAGGGCGGTTAAGTAGGCGGCCCGCCTCCTCTATGCACTTCAGCAAATCGGCCTCTGAGGGGGCCACGTCCTGCAACTTTCCGCTTAGGTACTCGTCGTATGCGGAGAGGTCGAGCAAGCCGTGGCCCGACAAGTTGAAGAGAATGGTAACCTCCCTCCCGCTACGCTTAGCCTCCAGGGCGAGGTCCACCGCGGCCTTGACGGCGTGGGCAGACTCGGGGGCGGGGACGAAGCCCTCCGTCGTGGCGAAGAGCCTAGCCGCCTCGAACACCTCGCTCTGCCTATAAGCCACCGCGCCCACCTCCCCCTCGGCGACTAACAGCGAGAGAGTGGGGGCGCAGCCGTGGTACCGCAACCCGCCTGCGTGTATGGGAGGGGGCTTGTAGCCGTGGCCCACTGTGTGCATCTTAATCAAGGGGGTTAGGCCTGCGGTGTCGCCGAAGTCGTACATATAGCGGCCTCTGGTGAGGGTTGGAACGGCGGCCGGCTCCACTGCGATGAACTTGACGTCTTTCTCAGCCCTCCCCCACTTCTTCTCCCAGTAGAAGGGCCAGAACAAGCCGGAGAAGGAGCTCCCCCCGCCGCACGCCCCCACCACGTAGTCTGGGTAGTCGCCGAACTGCCTAATCTGCTCCAAGGCCTCCAGCCCGATGACGGTCTGGTGAATCAACACGTGGTTTAACACAGAGCCCAAGACGTACTTCGCCCCTGACCTCACCGCGTCCTCCACGGCCTCGGAAATGGCAATGCCGAGAGAGCCGGGGTGCGAGGGGTCCTCCGCCAAGAACCTGCGGCCTGCCTCAGTCCTGTCGCTGGGGCTGGGCACCACCTCGGCGCCCCAGAGCTCCATCAAAACCCGCCGGTACGGCTTCTGGAGGTAGGAGGCCCTCACCATGTAGACAGTGGCCTTTACGCCGAATAGAGAGGCGGCGAAGGCCACAGAGGATCCCCACTGTCCAGCGCCCGTCTCTGTGGTCACCCTCCCCACCCCCTCCTTTGCGACGTAGTACAGCTGCGCCACCGCGGTGTTAGGCTTGTGAGAGCCAGGCGGCGAGACCCCCTCGAACTTGTAGTAAATCCGGGCGGGGGTCTTCAAAGCATCCTCCAGCCGCCTCGCCCTGACGAGTGGGGTGGGCCGCCACGTGAGGTATACGTCCCAAACCTCGCTGGGGATGGGGATCCACCTCTCCTGCGAAAACTCCTGCCTCACAAGCTCTCTGGCGAACAAAACCTCGAACTCGCGAGGCGAGACGGGCTCCCCGCTTGGCTTTAAGTAGGGAGGCAGAGGCTTTGGCAAATCGGGGACGATGTTGTACCAACGAGTGGGGACTATCCACTCCTCGGAGGAGGCCCTCCGCATGTAGGAAAAAACTGCGGGGTATATATAAGACGTAACTAATTTATACCAGCGCCGCGGGCGGCATATGAGTTTTGGAAAAACTCTGCTGGAGAGGATTGCCTCCTACATCCCCGGGTACGCCGGGTATAAAGAAAAGGAGGTTAGGCGAGAGACAGACGCACTCCTTAGAAGGCACATCGCCTCGTTGCTGTCGCAGGCCTCCTCTCTGCTGACCCTCTCCCCCGTGGACGCCCGCCAAGTGGCGGCAAGCCCAGAGGCCAGGTACCTGTGGGACGCGGCGAAGGCGGCCCTAGACAGAGTGACTCAGAGAATCGACAAGGCCCCCCACGGCTACTCCGGCTTCTTCGACCTGGTCAAGGTAAACGAGGACGTGCTGGAAAAGGTCTACCAACACGACCTCTCCATGGTGGAGACTGCGAAGAAAATAGCCGACGCCGCGGCGGCCGTCAAGGCCCAGAGGCCTGGAAGCCCCCAGTGGCTGGAGGCGCTGCGGCAGTTGCTAGCCCTGGCCCAGGCCCTAGACGCAGAGGTGGACAAGAGGGCCGCCATTTTAAAAGCCGCCGCCGAGCCCCCGCCTCCACAGTGGAGGGGCAAGAAATAAATAGGTGAGGCGGTGGGGACATGCCCCAGGTCATCCAGTGGGTGAGCCCCCGGGAGGACGAGGTGATTTGGCGCTACCCCTCTGACCGCATCGAGTGGGGGGCCCAGCTAATTGTCGAGGAGTGGCAAGCCGCCGTGTTTATGAGAGACGGGAAGGTGTACGACGTCTTCCGCGCCGGCCGCCACGCCCTCACCACCCTCAACCTGCCCCTCTTAACGCAGGTCCTCAGCAAGGCGGCTGGCTTCGACAAGTCCCCATTCACCGCCGTGGTGGTCTTCGTCTCGCTTAAACAACACCAGCTCCCCTTCGGCGGCAGGGGGCAGACCGCCGAGCTGGCCCCCATCCAGTTCTACGGCACTGCGTGGTTTAGAGTCGCCGACCCCGTCCTATTCGTCACACAGGTGGTGGGCGGGCAGAACGTGTACACCACCGAGGACCTCCAGAGATTCCTACGAGGCTACTTCAACGAGCTCCTAATGGCCGAGCTGTCTAGGCAGTCCATATTTACAATATACGGCAACTTAGAACAGACCAGCTTCGTGGCCAAAAACGCAATAGACCCCCACTTCAGGAGGCTGGGCATAGAGCTCATCGACGTGAAGTTCGAAGGCCTAGACGTGGCAGACCAGCAGTGGAGAGACCGCCTATTCTACATACGCGCCACCGGCGTAAACCCAGCCGAGTACCTACGCATGGAGACAGTCCAAAAAGCCGCGGCGGAGCTCGGCAAAAGCCCCGGCGCAGCCGCCGGCACGGGCATAGTCCTCATACCCCCCCTACTCTGGCCGCAGGGCGGATCCGCCCCCCAGCAGACCCAAGGCGTAGCCTGCCCACAGTGCGGATACGTAAACCCCCCAGGCGCCAAGTACTGCATAAACTGCGGGTATATGCTAGGCAAGAAGTGTCCGCAGTGCGGATACGTCAACCCCCCCGAGGCCAAGTTCTGCATGAACTGCGGAGCCAAGCTGTGACCTCCAGCGAATACGCGCTGGCCGCCGCCGCGCTGGCGGTGGGCATATACCTAATAGCCACCGCGTTAGCCGCCTACACGCCGGCCCCCAACCACGTCGTCGGAATCGCGCTGGCCGCTTTCGGAGCCGCCTACGCGCTGACGGCCAAGACGAGGGAGGCCGCCTTCTGGGGAGGCCTCCTGATAATCGCAGGGACAGCCACAGCCGCAGGCGGAGCCGCGCCGCCCACATTAGTGGTGGGGATAGCGCTGGTATTCGCCGCCGCAACCGCCCTAATCAGCGCCAGAAGAAAGTAAGCCGCCTGTACACTGCCTATACGTCGCAACGTTGAATATATAAACCCCCGTTTCAGGGTTGGCACATGGCGAGAAGAAAGAAAAACTACAAACCTCTAATGGCACTGGCCGCCTTGGCAATAGCCGCCTTGGCAACCGCCGCCGTGACGTTTACCAACGTCACGTATTGGGTGATCAACGCAACCATGCCCCCAGCCATGAAGTACGCAGGCTCCGACACATCCGTGGCCACCGGCAAATACGTAAAAGTCAGCTACCAATACGACAGCGCCCAAGCCTTGAACATAACCAGAATATCTGTGATCGGCTTCACAGGTGACCCCGTCAACTACACCGACGTGGTAAGAGTATGCAACTACTACGGCCCCACTCCCATCACCGCCACGCTGATATACAGAGGACAGGTCGCGGACCCCAACGGACTCGCTTCCTACGTCAACACCTTCTACGTCTACTGGACTAACCCATACAAACAGCCAGGCGTAGGCTTCGTAGGCGCCACCCAGTACCCAGGCCCCTCGCCGTCTGTGACGATAAACCCCGGCCAATGCGCCTCCCTAGGCGTGTACGTAAAGATAGACCCGAAGTTGCCGTCTCAAAACGCCGACGGGAAGACCATATTGGCCACCTACGAGGTAGACATCCAGATGTCGCCACAGTAGGGGACTAAAACCTTCCTCTTTTTTCCCTTAGCTTCTTTCTATAGTTCGTTATCTTTCTATATTGTTCTGGGTTGGCCGTTTTGGTTTTTGTATACGTCGCAACGTTGAATATATAAACCTCGAAATTTGTGTGGAGACGTGGCGAGGCGCAACATACTACTAATAATGGTGGCGTTGCTTGGCGCGGCTGCGCTGTTTGCCACTGTGTCTGTCATGAACGTGACGTATTGGTACGTAAACACCACACAGCCGCCTGTCACTAAATACGTGGGCTACGACTACAATGTGATGAACGGCACGTTTGTAAAGGCGGATTGGTACTACGACCCAAACACCGGCTTAAACATCACTAGGGTATACGTCACCGGCGTCCCCGGCGACATTGTAAACATCACAAACGCCTTAAGGGTCTGCAACAACTACAACGTCCCCGTCAACATCAGCATCAAAGACGTGGGCCTCCTCCAAGACTACTACCCCGGCAACAACTACATTAGGTACATGGCGGTTAAGATTATAAGCGTCAACGGGCAGTCCACCACAGGCGACAACACGGTCGTGATACAGAACGAGACGCCTATAGACACCACTACGCAGTACTACACGCTACAGCCGGGCCAGTGTGCCATCTTGGCGGTGGACTTAGTCATCGACGCCAACGCGCCTTACTATAAGACCTTGGCGGCTTACCAGATAAACATCGAGAAGGTGCCGCTGCCCTCGTAGCCGTGGAGTGGGATAAGGTAAAAAGAACGCTTCTTTTTTTCCTCCCCACTCTCGTATTTTTGATTGCCCTCACGGCGCCCGGGGGGGAGTACGCGTTTAGGTCTGGCCCCCTGGGGGAGGTGAGGCTGGGGGCCCTCCCTGCCTACGTCGGCGTGGTCAACAAGACGCTGTACCTCTACAGCTCTCCCTACGGCCCGTGGCCCTACCCAAAGGCCCTGGAGGTAAGGCTGTTCTACCCAACGCAGGTATACGTCTCCTCTACGTGCGGCGCCGTGGTGCCGGGCCTCCTGGGCGGGTCCCCCGGCTCCTACCCCCTGGACTTGTCCGTCCCCCCGGGGTATCAAGGCGTCTGCTGGGTCAACTTCACACACCCCTCCGGCTGGAGGGAGGCGGTGGAGCTGAGGGTAAGGCTGATAGACTGGTACCCCGGCGCCACTGAGAGGGCGGTGGTTAGGCTCAACGGCTCGGGCTGGCAGTTTGTACAGGTGGGCCAAGACGGCGTCTTCTACGTCTGGGAGAAGCCGTATCTAAGGTTGCCGATGGCCGGCTGCGTCTTTGTGTACAACAAGTCGGTGTTGTTAAGCGAGACGGCGCACTACGCCCAGGCGGAGTCCAGGATCCTGCCGCCCGTGGTGGTGCCCGCCGCCTCTGGGCAGGCGCGCTACGGCGCGTTTATAAACCTACGCGGCGTGGACGTCCTCTACGTGTACAACTCGCCCTGCGTCGGCGTCAACAACGTATCTGTAAAAGAGCCTCCTCCCCTCGTCGCTAGGATAGGCGTCGTAAGGCCTGGCTACGGGGGACCGGTCTTCGACTCGCCTACCCAGTCCAACTCCACGATTTTTAAAACTAACCTCAGAGTGCTAAACTACACGGTGGCCGCCGCCGGGCTGTACAAGCTGTACCTCTACACCTACAGCACGCCAGTGGGCATGTGGGGGGCCGTCCTGCGGTTTAACTTCGCCTTGTCCACGTTGTTGACCACCGAGGTATCTTTCTTCAAGCCGCTGGGCGCGGAAGGGCCCGTAAAGGTGGGGGAGTACTGGGTCTACCGCCGCAACGGCACTGTGTACTGGATCAGCGGCGACAGGCCGTACTACACGTGCGAGCCTCCCTGCGGAGTCCCCTCTGGGTGGACAGCCCCCCTGTACGTCGTGGTGGATCCCACAGGCAGGTGGGGCGGCTGGCCCGCCGTTCTGTCTGTGACTAGGGAAGCTTTGCAGAAGTGGGGGCCATGAACTGGGTGGCCGTCTTGGTGGGGGTGGCCGCCGGGATGGCGGTGGCCTTCGGCAGAGTCTACGTGGAGAGAGTGGTGTCCAGGGGGGTCGGCCTGCCGCCTCAGCTGTTGTTTAAACACCGAGACGTCTTGGTGCCCTTCCTTGTACTAGCCACGGCCGCCAACGTATACGCTGTGTGGCTCACGGTGGCCTACGGCGGCGTCGCGGCGATGAGGCTGTCGGCGGTGTTGGCGATGGCCCTGGTGGCCGCGGCACAGATGATACAGCTACACATAGCCTTAAGGCCTACTAAGAGGGACTTAGAGCTGGCGGTGGTCTCCTGCGTGCCGTACGTCTACCTCTTTGTGCTGTACGTCGCCGCGCTGGCCGCGGGGAGCTACAGCCTATGGGTTTTCTAACCGCAAAAGTTTTAAGACGGAGGTAACGGGGAAGTATGGACTTCGCTGAGGTGATCTTGCTGTCGGCGGCGGGCGGCGTCATAGTAGCACTGGCCCCCCTGATATACTTAGTGTACTACACGAGGCCCGTCACTTTTACTGTGTGGACCGGGGCCTTGGTCTCCTTCATCGCCGGCTTCGTCTTCACGTTGCTTGTACTTCAGTGGGGGTTCTTCTACCTACGCTTCACCTACATCCTCGCACTGGCCCTGCTGGCGACGTCTATTGCCTACACCTACTGGGGGATGTACAAGAGGAGGTGGGTGTTGTACCTATTCGCCGCGGCTGCTTGGGTGTATATAATAATACTTGCCGCCGTGGCGAGGGCGCTGGGGTTGGGAGACCCCTTCTTCATATAACACCACAGAATATTTAAACAGAGGCGCCCCTCCAACTATGAACGTGACCCTTGCCCTGGTGCTCGCCCCGCTGGCGGCCTGGCTTTTCCCAGTGGCTGTGCCTCCCAACGCCACGGCCACTGTGGTGGCCCACCTGCCGCCTATTTGCAACGCCACTGGGGCGATGGAAATACACGGCCCCGCCGTCGTGGCCATAGCCTGCGTAAACCGCGGCCTTGAGCCGGTTCCACTCAGCGGCGCCGTCTCTGTGCAGTACTCATCGCCCCCGCCGCCCCCGCCCCTCCCCGCGCCGGAGGCGCCCGTGGCGGCTCTGGCGGTGGGGGCCGCGGCGGCCGCCGGGCTGAGCCACTTGTTTAGCAACAGGAGGGAGCTCCTCGCCGCGCCGCTGGTGCCCATAGTGGCGAGGATAAAGACGGCGAGAGCCCAGGACCCCGCCCGCACGGAAATACTTAGGCTAGTGGAGAAGATGGGGGCGGCGACTCTGTCGCAGATAGTGAGGTCCACCGGCAAGACGTGGGGCGCCGTCCAGTGGCACGTGTACGTGCTGGAGAGGGAGGGGAAGCTCCGCTCCATCAGGGTCGGCCCCTTCACCTACTACTACGTAAACCCGAGGGCCGCCGCGGAGGTGATACTGTCGTCAGTAGACCCCGCCACCCTCTCCCCCGAGGACAGGGAGAAGCTCGACCTCATGGCCTCGTCATAAACGCAAAATATATAAAACGAAAAAACCCCTCGTCACGTGAGGCGACTCTTTCTGCTGGCGCTTCTGTTGCTTGGAGGCGTGGCGCTCTACGCCGCCCTGTCGTTTATAAACTACGCGCGGTGGTCGGTAAACGCCTCTCTGCCGCCGGTGTCTAAAAACTTAAACACGTCGGTGTACCCGCTGGCCAAGGCGTGGTACCAGTACCAGGGGGAGTACAACGTGACGTATTACTACATAAAGTTCATGCCCGGATGGCCCGAGCTGTACACCGCCGGCATCTTCTACGGCAGGGACCCCGGCTGGTCCGCCAGGCTGGAGGCCCTCTCCCGCTCCGGCAACCCCGGCGACACGTACGCCATCGCGCTGGGCAACGCCGTGCAGATAACCCCCACGCAGGACTCCGGACCCTACGTCCCCACCACCGTCCCCCTTGTGTGGCAGAACGCCGCGACCTCTAGGTACTCAGTCCTAGCCCGGGCCTGGTTTAACCAAGGCGGGATAACCGCCGTACAGCTCGTCAACTTCACCGCGGAGCCCATGTCGATGATAAATCGGTGGACGTTCTCTTGCGGAACCTCTGCAATTACAGACGGCTTCAACTACTGTACCTCTTATTCGCTGAGCTACGGGTGGGACGGCGCCAGCAACACCACGTTGTTTACTCCAAGGCCCTACCAAGTGGTGACGAAGGGGGCCGAGGCCTGGGTGGAGGTATCCTCTACCGTAGGCAACCCGAGGCCCAGCCTTAGGCTTCTGGTAGACGGCGCCGACACAGACGGCTACGGCGTTGCGGCGCTGGTCATAGACTTCTCCACGACGCCGCTTTCAACAGAAAGCCAAATCTCAATACAACACCTGTATGGCTACACATCCGGGGACACCCGTAACAACATCGGCTACTTAGAATTTCTCGTAAAGTTGGCCAACGGCACATACGTGAGGCTGTACCTAGTTAGAGATGACCTAGGCTCGTATTCGACTCGAATATACGACGTGGTTGGAGGCTCTGCACAGTATGTGTGTACCTATACGACTACTGCAGTTTGTACAGCTCCAAGTGGACACGTGGTGGTTAGGCTGGGGACCTTGAGCTTTAGTTGGACTACCTTTTTCTCCGGGTCGATCTTCCAATACGTAGGCCCCGGCCAAATAGAAAAAATAGCCCTAGTGGCGGTTGATTATGGTTTTGTAACTGGAAAGTGGAGCGCAGACTTCTACATCTACTGGGACAACTTGCAGATTAGCGGCGCTTCTTGTAGCTTGCCTTCCGGCGTCAGTGCCATCGCCTCGGGGGGGCAGTATACCGCCGTCTACCCCTCGCCGTCTGTGAGCCCCACGTCGGCTCCTTCTTTGGCTACTGAGGTTGATGCTTCTTCTGGCGTCGGGTACGCGGTGGCTAGGTATTGGCTTTCTCAGAGGATTCCGGCGGCTGGGACCTCTGTCTCTGTGTGGGGGCGTTATGTGCGCGACGCCGCCGACGCGCAGAATAACGCGGCTTTTGTCGCAGTGGGCGTCGACTTAGACGGCGACGGGGTGGTGGACAGAGAGTATGTGTACTACATGGTAGACGCCGCCTCTGGCCAGAGGTATGCCTTGGTGAGCTCTTTCATTAGCCCCGGCGCCGTGATATGCGACCAGCCCAGCGGCGGGGCCTGCGCCAACACCACACAGTTCTACTTTAAGTACTTGGGGACCATGTCCTCTGGCAGTAACTACCAGTGGTCTGTCCAGCTGGGCGACGTTCCCGGCGCCGTGGTGGCGGTGGCCTTCGGCGTGGTAGACTACTCCGGCTCAGCCGCCGGCACGGCAAACGACTTCTGGGTCTACTGGGACGACTTGTCTATAAGGTACAGCGCCTGTCCGCCTCCCTCGGGCTGGTCCTCCACGGGGTACGTATGGCAGTCTTACAACTACCTACTGGTCACCGGCGGCACTGCGTATGTCAACACTGTGCAAAACGCTCTTACCTACGTGGCTAATTTCACCGGCGTTGGTAAGTACGTGGCGCTGACCTCAGCCCTAGCCGACGCGTTTGGCGTGTACTGGAGAGGCTCCACCTCGGGCTGCGTGTCTGGCCTAAACCCACCTCCGCCCACTGCGAAGTGGGTAGAGCTTAGGCCGCTCTCGGGGCTGGGAGACGTAATCGTAAGAGACTCCGCCGGAAACATACTGACGAGATACGGCTGCCAAAACCCACCAGCCACGGCATACATAGGCTTCAAAACGGCGCCAGGCGAAATCCTAAAAATATACGAGGTGCAGGTGTGGGGATGACGGCGCCGGAGAAAGCCCCCGCCCAGGCTCAGCAACAGGTGGAGGAGCGGCGGCCGCCGATTGCCGTGGTGGCGTTGGGGTTGCTGGCTGTTGCGTTGTTGTTTTTTGCGGGGGCTGTGGGGGGTGGGCTGGGCGGCGCGGCGGGGGCGGCGGCCGCTTACCGCGAGCGTGGGGCTCTTCCGCTCGCCGTGTGGGTGGGCTGGAACGGGACGCAGAAGTTTGGCCTGGTGGTCCCCCCGGGCTCTTTTGTGTACGACAACGTCCTTGTGTGCAACGTGGGGGAGGGCGACGTGTTGGTGGAGGCCCGCGTGGTGAATGCCCCTAGGGACGTGAGGGTCTTTGCCCTCTGGCTTGGGGACAGGTGGTTTGGGGTGAGGTGGGGCAACTCCACAGAGCTTAGGCGCGTGTTTGCCAGGGGCGAGTGTGTGCGGGCGAGGGTGGAGGTGTTGGTTGACGCCTTGTCGAAGAACTCTACTCACGTGGTTGTAGTGGAGTTCGTCTCCTACCCCCTGGAGAGGTAGGCGTCTATGTCCTCGGCGGCGCGGCGTGCCTCTTCTAGCGTTGCCCTGCCCTCTAGGTATCTGTGGAGGGTGGGCCACAGGCGTTTTACGTAGGGCATCCAGCCCGGCCCACGTAGCGGCTTGGCCTCCTCTAGCAACCGCCTTGCCCACAGCCACTCCCCCCACCTTACGTCTAGGTAGGGCGGGGGGTAGGCGTATACGTCGAGGGCCGTGGGCTTTTCGCCTACCCAGGTGAGCCCCCATATTCCCGACATGGGCGGGCCCCAGGGCGGCGCGGCGAGGCGTACGTCGGGGGCCCACGCCGTCCACATGACGCCTCTTCCGTAGGCGCCTTTCCTCACGCCGCGTGTAAGCTCGTCGACGGTGCGGGGGGCGCACCTATACGCCTCCTTCGCCGCCTTGAGCGCCTCTGCCTCGTCGCGTAGTTCTAGGTAGAGGGGGAGGAGGAGGTCTGTGACCAGCGGCTCTCCGGGCTTTGCCAGCAGGGCTCTGCAGGGGGCTTTGCGGGGGACGTAGGCCTGTACGTTGCCTAGTATGGGCAACATCCTGCCCTCTAGGTGGCTTAGCTGTGGGGGCAGTCTGTGGAGCGGCTCCGGCGCCTCCCCCCGCCCTTCGTAGAGCCAGGGCTCTTCGACGTAGTAGACGCCTCTCTTCCCCTCTACGTATCTTTCGTACAGCTCTAGGTACTCCAGCGCCACGTAGCGGCACTTGAGGGCCTCGGCTATTGGCCTTAGGAACAGGGCGTGGTAGCCCTCTCTGCCGTAGAGGACGCACACGTGGTTATGTTTTAATTGGTTTTTGTACGTGCCGCCGTGTGGGGGAGGGCCTATTTTAAAAGCGACTTGGCCGAGGTGTACGTGGAGGGGCCCGTGGCGGAGGACTTGGGGGACGTAGTTAGGCATGTGGAGAGAGGCGGCGTGGCTGTGGGCCTCTTCGTATTTGAGGAGGCTTTTTGGGACTCCGCCAGCGCCGTTAGGAGGAGGGCCGCCTGGCCTGGCAACTTATTCATCCTGGGCCGTGCGGTGTCTCCCCCGGCCCGCCGCGGCGGGTGCCGCGGCGTCCGCCTGGGCGGCTTGCCTGAGGGGGAGTTTTTAAGGGCTGTGGCGGCGGCTAAGGAGGCGTTGGCGAGGGGGGAGGTGTTTCAGCTTGTGCTTGCCCGCTTTGAAAAATACGAGGTGGACTGCGGCGCCTTTGAGCTTCTCTCTTCTCTAAGCAGATACGCAGATGGGCGCTACTACTTCGCCTTGGAGGTAGACGGCTTGGCTCTGGCGGGGGTGTCGCCGGAGGTGTTGGCCAGGGTGGAGGGGCGCCGCGTCTTGAGCGGGCCGATTGGGGGGACTAGGCCGAGGGGGGCCTCCCCGGCGGAGGACTCGGCGTTGGAGCGGGAGCTTGTGGAGAGCGTCAAGGAGAGGGCTGAGCACGTCATGTTGGTCGACTCAGTTAGAAACGACTTGGGCAGAGTATGCGCCTGGGGGTCTGTGAGGCCTCTCGAGGTTTTGAAAGTGGAGAAGTACAGCTACGTACAGCACCTAGTCTCCTACGTGGAGTGCGTCCTCGACAAGAGGCACAGACCGCTCGACGTCGTCCGCGCTTTGAACCCCACTACCACCGTCAGCGGGGTGCCGAAGCCGCGGGCTCTGGAGCTCATCTCTCAGCTAGAGCCGGAGCCCAGGGGCCCCTTCGCAGGGTCTGTGGGAATCGCGACGCGGGGCATTTTAGACTTCGCCGTGGTTATCAGAAGCATCTACGCCGAGGGTTCCACTGCGTACGTGTGGGCAGGGGCCGGGGTTGTGATGGACTCAGACCCCGTCAAGGAGTTGCGGGAGACTGAGGTGAAGATGTCCCCCCTGAAGAGGGCTCTTGGAGCTCCTTCCTCATGAGGATGCCCCGCATCATGGCGATGAATACCCTGAGCTTGGGGTAGTAGCTTATCAAGTCCTCCCTCCCCGTCTCGTAGTACTCCTTTAGTATAAGCTTAGAGATTCGGTCCAGCTCCTCCACGCCCTCCCAAGTGAACTGGTCGATGTCTTTGTCCAGAATGGCGAGAAGCCTCTCCCTCACCTCGGGGGTGTAGTACTTGCTCTTGGCGAGGAAAGTCAGCCGGCGTAGCTGGCCCTTTAAAAGCGCGTTTCAGACTTTGTCGCCACGCCCTTTACTTCTAAAAACTCTATGAGAGTTTCTTGGAAACCCACCACCGCGTCTGCAAATGTCCTGAGCTCTCTTCTCAACTCGCTTATACTACCCTCCATCCTTTCTATTCTCGCATCTAGTTTCTCTATTTTCTTGTCTAGTGAGTAGTGGAGTGCCACCAACGCGATGGCTAGCAGCGGTGCCTGCGCCGCCAAGTTGTTCAAAACGGCGGCTGGGTCTATCACAGTTTGAGTTGGGTGTGGTCTTTTGAGTTTTGTAGGCGTTGGAGGTCCTGCGGCGTGTCTACGTCGATGAGGACTCCGGGGTCGTCTACCTCCACGTAGTAGGTGGGGGCGGCGTTTATCAACGCCCTGAGCCCCACGTCTCCTGTGAGCCTTGTCAGGACTTCGCCGTAGAGCCGGCGGCAACAGGCCACTGGGTTTCCCCTGGCTCCGCGGTAGGTGGGGACGGCGATGCCTCCCCCGCAGCGGGCCACTTTCCTTATGGTGTCTGGCCTCACTAGGGGCATGTCTCCCGGCATGAAGAGGATGCAGTCCTCCTCCGCGAAGGCGGCCACTGCGGCTTTGACGCTTGTGGAAAGCCCCTCGCGCCACCACGGGTTGTAGACGACGCCGTCTACTCTGCCGGCGGCCGCTTTGACTTCCAGGGCCATGTGGCCCACCACTAGATACGCCTCGCCCAGCGCCTCTCTAACCGCCGCGGCGGCCCACGCCACCAGGGCCCTCCCCCCGTACTTTGCCAAGAGCTTGTTGCCGGGGAATCTAGAGGAGGCGCCGGCGGCGAGGACGACGCCTATACACACGGCGCTACGCAGGACCTAACGTCCTCATGAGAGAGGGCCTCGTGGAGATGGTCTCCGAGGGCGGGTTTGTGCGCTACTGCGTCAAATGGAGCCGAGGGCTCTGAGGACATCCTCCGGGGTGACCGGGGTCTTGTCGAAGCGGGCCCTTGGGTTTATTTTGCGGACTGCGTCCTCCACGGCTTTGACCACCGCGGGGGTGGAGGCGATGGTGGCGGCTTCGCCTATGCCCTTAGTCCCTGTGGGGTGTTTAGAGGGGTGGGGCTCCTCGTCGAAGTAGACCTCGTACCTAGGGGCCTCCGCGGCGGTGGGGACGTAGTAGAAGGCGAGGTTTGGGGTTAGGAGGTTGCCGGACTCGTCGTATACTGCCTCTTCGTAAAGGGCCTGGGCTATGCCTTGTAGAGCACCTCCGTGGACCTGCCCCGCGGCCAGTAGCGGGTTCACCACTCTGCCCACGTCGTCGTATGACTTGTACAACAGCGGCTTGACGAAGCCTGTCTCTGGGTCTACCTCCACGACGGCGATGTGTACGCCGAATGGGAAGGTGGGGTCGGCGTGGTATATGGCCTCGACGGTGAGCTGCGCCTGGGCCTTCCCTCTCAGAACCGCCTTTACCACCTCGGCGACGTCGGCCTCCTTTCCGCCGCATTTAAACCTCCCCTCTGAGTACTGCGGCTCGCAGCCTAAGAGCTGGGCCGCCGCCTTTGACAACTCCTCCTTCAGCCTCCTCGCCGCCATTACAGCCGCGGAGCCGCCTGCCGTAATTGAGCGGCTGCCCATGGTGCCGATGCCGTCGGGGACGTAGGCGGTGTCGCCCCAGTAGACCCGCACCTTCTCGATAGGCAACTCCAGCTCGTCTGCCACAATTTGCGCAAGGGCGGTGGCCAGCCCCTGGCCGTGGGGCGTGAGCGCGGTGTAGACGGTGATGCTGCCGTCTCTCTCCGCCCTCATGACCACAGCCTCGTAGCCGAAGGTGGTGATCTCCACATACACAGAGAGGCCCACGCCGACGAGGCGCCTCCTCTTCGCCCACTCCTCCTCTGCCCACCTCTTCAGCTGGTAGTAGCCAAGCCTCTCGAGACCCCTCTCAAAAGTGGAGGGGTAGTCCCCCGTGTCATAGGTCACGCCCAGGGGGTTTGTGTGGGGGAGTTTGTCCACTAAGTTCCTCCTCCTAACCTCCACGGGGTCTAGCCCCAGCTCGTCCGCCACTCTGTCCATGATGCGCTCTATGAACAAAGTGGCCTCGGGCCTCCCGGCGCCTCTGTACGCGCTTAGAGGCGTCTTGTTTGTAAGCACCGCTACGGCCCTCAACTTGGCGCTTCTAATCTTGTAGGGGCCTGAGAGCATCCTAGCGGCGGTGTCCGCCAAGCCCTCGCCCCAGTAGTAAGCCCCCGCGTCTGCGTACACGGCGCCCTCCACGGCGAGGACCTCGCCTCTAGACGTAAAGCCCACTTTGTACTCAAGGTAGAGCCCCCTGCCGTGGGTGGTGGCTTTGAAGTCCTCGCTCCTCGTGGCCACCCACTTCACAGGCCTGCGCAGTATATACGCGGCTTTTGCCACGGCGATTTCCTCGGGATATACCAGAAGCTTTGAGCCAAAGGCGCCTCCCACCCACGGCTGTATGACCCTTACAGAAGAGAGGGGCAAGTCGAGGGCCTTAGCCACCTCTTTCTTGACGTCGAAGGGGACTTGGGTGGAGCTCCAAATTGTAAGCGTAGAGCCGTCGTAAGTCGCCACGACCCCCCTCGGCTCCATTGCGGCAGGTATCACCCTCTGGATAGAGAAGCGGCCCTCCACTACGCGGTCCGCCCTTTTGAAATCCGCCTCCACGTCGCCGCCTTGGTAAGTCTCGTCGCTGGCTACGTTCGAGCCAAGCGACTCGTCTACGAGGGGGGCGCCGGGCTTTAAAGCCTCGAAAATGTCGACGACGGCGGGCAGAGGCTCGTATTCCACAGCCACTTTCTCTAACGCGTCGTATAACAAGTAGCGGTCTCTCGCAACTACCATAGCCACTGCCTCCCCTTGATATCTCACCTTGCCGCCAGGCGCGAAGCCGAACTCTGGGCCGAAGACCGCCACGACGCCTTTCGCAGACTTGGCCTCGGCCAAGTCCACCCTCTTCACCCTGGCGTGGGGGTAGGGAGACCGCACAAAACCTGCGTATAGGGTGCCGGGGAGCTCTATGTCGTCGACGTACTGCGCCCTGCCTCTTAGAATGACGTCGTCCTCAACCCTAGGCAACGGCCTGCCGACGTACTTCATATCGCCTCCTTAACCGCCTCTACTATGTTCTGGTAGCCGGTGCAACGACAGAGCACCCCGCTTATCCCCTCCACCACCTCCTCCTCGGCCTTGACCCCCCTCTTGACTAAGTGGTAGGCCACCATTAACATGCCTGAGGTGCAGTAGCCGCACTGGAGTGCGTGGCGCCTCTTGAAGGCCTCTCTCAGCCTTTCCAACGCCTCGTCGCTGTGCTCCGCCGTGATTATCTCAGCGCCGTCAGCCTGCACGGCCAAGACGTTGCAACTCTTCACGGGCCTCCCGTTCATGATGACGGTACAAGCCCCGCAGGTGGCGGTGTCGCAGCCAACCCTCACTGAGGTGTAGCCCAGCTCTCTGAGGACGTGTACTAACAGCTTCCTGGGCTCCACCTCCACCTCGTGCCTATTTCCGTTCACAGTCAGCGCGATCTTCATAACGCCGCCAACGCCCTCTTGACCCCGGCCTTGATGAGCGCCCTTCTGTACTCCGCAGATGCCCTGACGTCGCTGGGCGGCTCCGCCTCCTTGGCCGCCGCCTCGCCCGCCTCGGCAACCACGTCTGGCTTAAGCGGCGCGCCTGCAAGGAGCGCCTCGGTCTTCTTCAAGCGGATGGACCTATCCGCAGCACCCAGCGCCGCCACTCTCGCCCAGAGTATATGGCCGTCTTTCACCTCTGCGGCCACCGCCACTGCGGCGAGCGCGAAGTCGTTGTGCCTCCTCGAGAACTTCACATACGCACCCCTTGGGGGGCACTTAAGCCTGATCTCCACGACTAACTCCCCCTGGGCCAAATCGGCCTCGTAAGGCCCTTTAAAGAACCTCGACGCCTCCACCTCCCTCGTCCCCGAGGGGCCCCTCACCACGAATAGGGCGTCTGCCGCAAGCAACGCGGCGGGCCAATCCCCGTAGGGATCTGCGTGAGCCACGGAGCCTCCCACGGTGCCCATGCTTCTGATCTGGGGGTCGCCGATGCGTCTCGCCACAGCCCTGAGAAACGGGCATGGGGACTCCTCAAGCTGATGGTGCTTGGCCAAGGCCCCTATCCTAGTCCACTCGCCGTAGTGGACGTAGTCAAGCTCCCGCAACCTCCCGATGTCTACAATAAGGGGGGGAGACAGGAGCCTCAGTTTTAACAGTGGGATTAGGCTCTGCCCGCCGGCCAGCGCCTTGGCCCCCTCTACGCCGGAGAGGAGGCGGATTGCCTCCTCGACGGAGTTCGCTCTGACGTATTCAAAAGGAGGCGGGTACACACGGGTGAGTTCCTCCCCCCTATTTAAACATACAGCCCAGAGCTTGGTAAAACTGCCTGTACGCCTCCTCGGGGTCCACCAGAGGCTTCGGGATGTCCTTACTACGCAACGCCTCGAAGAACTGCTCTAAAGGCGCCTTCTCTGCATAACGCCACGCGTTGGGGTCCTTGAGGAGCGAGAAGGCGTAGGTAGACAAGTACTTAAAGGAGGTGCCTCCGTATTTGAAAAGCTCCTCCCCCACCTCTTCGTACACCCGCGCCAAGGCCAGCCCAACGGCGTAGCTGAGGGCGATTGTGACGCTGACGTAGCGGTCGTGTTTTCTAAAGTCGGCCCACTGTACGTCAGCGCCTAGTTCCTGCCAGAAGCGGAAGGCCCTCTCGGCCCCCCGCCTCCCGGGCACCTCCATCACCAACACCCTCTGCCCCCTCAGAGAGGGGGCGCCGGGGCCGAACATGGGGTGCACCGAGGCGGCCTCGGCGTCTGGGGGAAGCGAGGCGTAGGCCTCCTCCAGCCCCTCCTTGAAGGTGGCTATGTCCATTACGAGCCTCCCCCCGGCGTGGCCGCCCAGTTGGCGCAAGACGTCGGCGGTAAGCCAAAAGGGGACGGCGACGATGACAACCTCGGCCCACTTTGCCAACTCCTCCAAAGACTCGACGTCTCTCTTAGCCGGGTCTGTGTCGTAGACCCTCGCCTCGTGTAGTTTAGAAATCTCTCTCTTAAGCCAACTGCCCATCGCCCCGCCGCCTACTATGCCGACGCGCATCTACGCCCTGCCCAGCGCCTTCGCCAAAGCCCTAGCCTTGTTCATCAGCTCTTCGAATTGTTCAAAAGTCAGCTGTTGCTTTGCGTCGCTCCACGCCTTGTCTGGGTTGGGGTGCACCTCCACTATCAGCCCGTCGGCGCCTGCGGCTAAAATTGCCAGCGCCAGAGGTATTACGTACCTCCTGTCGCCAGCCGGGTGGGAGGGGTCGCCTATCACCGGCAGGTGGGTGTGTTGCTTGACGTACGCAATGGCGCCGACGTCGAGCGTAAAGCGGAGCGTCTTGTCGAACGTCCTGATGCCCCTCTCGACGAATATCACGCCCCCGTTGCCGTGCAGAGCCACGTACTCCCCGGCGAGTAGCCACTCCTCTATTGTGTTCCCAAAGCCTCTCTTCAGAAGGACGGGCTTCCCCGCCCTCCCCAGCTTTTTCAACAAGGTGAAGTTCTGCATATTCCTAGCGCCGACTTGTATGGCGTCGGCGTATTTAACCACGAGGGGCAGGTCCTCGGGGTCCATCAACTCCGTGGTGGCGGGCAGACCGGTGGCCTCCCTCGCCTTTGCTAACAGCCTGAGCCCCTCCTCTCCCAGGCCCTGGAAGGTGTAGGGGCTGGTCCTAGGCTTGAAGGCCCCCCCGCGTAGGGCGTCTGCGCCTGCCCTCTTGACCGCCAGCGCCGTGTTGATGATCTGCTCCTCAGTCTCTACAGAACAGGGGCCGGCTATGACGAAGAGCCCGCCCTCTCTGACCTCTCTGTCTCCGATACGGACAGGCGTGGGGTCCTTCTTCCACTCTCTCGACACCAGCTGGTAGTCTGTCTTAAGCTCCACCACTGCCTTTACCGGAGTTTTCAACTCGCCCACCTTCGCCCCTGGAGGCGTTGCCACTATGTAGTGCCCCCACAGCTCTACATACCAGGCGGGCACCCCCTTGGCCTCAACCTCCTCCTTCAACGCCTTGCCCAGCTCCCGGCTCCCCACTATATAGAGCATGTAGCCGAAGTTGTGGGTATATATATCCGTTACCTCGCGTAAAGTTTTTAACCACAACTCGCCCAATAAATATGCGGACCGGGCTGGTTGCGTTGGCGCTGTCCATAATTGCGTTAATCGCGCTGGTTGCGCTGTGGCTACAAGTGGCCGGCTTGGAGAAGAAGGTCGGAGAGCTCGGCTCTACGTTGCAGGGGGTTCAGAGAGGCGTAGACGACCTGTCTAAAAAAGTGGGCCAGCTGTCTAATTCCACCTCTCGGCTGGCAAACGCCACCAAGTCCTTGGAGGAGAGGGTAAAGAAGCTGGAGGCAAAGGCCCGGGCCGAGAAGGAGATCGTCGTAGTGCCGGTGGACTTCGTCATATCGGACTACTCCGTCGACTTCCTCATACAGTACGTGAAGAGGCTTGAGTTCGACAACAAAACCGCCGGCGTCGTCGTCCTGATCAACTCGCCCGGCGGCGCCGTGGGGGCCACCGAGAGGCTCTACACAGTGTTGAGGGGCCTTAACAAGACTAAGTACGCGGTGATCTCCGGCCTGGGGGCCTCGGGGGGCTACTACGTCGCCATGTCGGCCGAGAGGGTATACGCCACGCCGTCCAGCTGGGTGGGGAGCGTGGGGGTCATCGCCACTATTTGGCCTGAGGAGTACTTAATTGAGGTGCCGGACTTCATCTACACCACAGGCCCCTTGAAGTACTACGGCCGCGACTTGCCGGCCTTGTACAACGACGTGGAGAAGTTTAGAGAAAACTTCGTAGACGTGGTGGTTAAGAGCCGAGGGGCCCGCCTCAAGGACTTGGAAAGGGTAGAGGCCGCGGAGATCTTTAGAGCAGACGAGGCGTTGCAACTAGGCCTGGTGGACAAACTCGGCGGCTTGTGGGACGCGGTGCGGGACATGGCAGAGGAGCTGGGTCTTAAGAACTATACCGTAGTGGACATATACGAGAAGTACAACGTCAGCAGGTGGACGACCATTGTGATACCCCTCTTCCAAGGCAAGGTGGCGCTTAAGGCCTTGTTAAACATGTCGTCGTTGCCCATCTTTTACATGTATCCAGGAGCTGTGCAACTGCCCGACGGGCATCTTAACATAACCACACCGCCGCCAATGCCCGCGCCCCAGGGGAGGCCTAGGAAGCCCTACGTGGTGTTAGACATGTCCCACGGAAATGCGCTGGGGTTCTCCTTTGTGGAGCCGCTGGCCGCGCTCATTGTGGCCAGGGGCTACGAGCTTAGGACTGTGACGAGCGAGGCGGAGCTTGTGGAGGCTTTGAAAAACGCCACTGGCCTAGTGGTGGCGAACCCCACCGCTCCGTTTAGCACACAGGCGTTGGAGGCCGTGGTCAACGCCACGCGGAGAGGCGTAAGAGTGTTGTACTTAGCCGACTCCAAGGCCACGTCCCTTACGTACTACGGGCCGATTATAATTGTGGCCCCCGTCTTCGCCCCCGCCAACGTCCACAACCTGTTGATGTACTTCAACGCCTCCATCATCCCGCGGGGCGTGTTCAACGCCTCTGCACTAGGCGCAAAGACCTTTGAGCGCAATTGGCAGTTCGTCCACGTACAAGTGGGAGAAGTGGGCAACTTTACAAAAGGCGTGAAAAGGCTGGTGCTGTACAGCCCCACCCCCGTCGTCACCACCGCGGGCGTTAAAATCGACGTAGTTGGAGACGTCCGAGGCTACGGCAGAGACAGCTACACCATATTCTTCAACGTAGGCAACTTCACATACGTGGGAAGCATGCGCTCGTTCACGCCTTACTTCATAGCGCTGGGAGACAACAAGAAGTTCTTACAAAACCTGGTAGACTGGCTCCTCGAGCCACGTAGGATAGAGCCAGTGGTAGAGGCCCAACAGCCCCAGCCGCCAATCTTACCGCCGTATATAACGACACCGCCGATACCCCAACGATAAACCCCCCTTTTATCTAAATTTTGTCAAAAGTTCTACTAACGCCTTGGACACTGCGGTTTTCAAAGCCTGAGGAGTCACCGACCCCTCTACGTAATCCTTCGCAAGGGCCTGAGGGTCTTCGTACCTCCTCCCGCCTACCTCAAGAGGGCCGTGGTAGGGGATCAGGAGGTATGTCGCTATTTCAAATACTGGGTTGAACCTCGTCTCGCGGGGCGGGCAGTAGGCGGCCCAGACCTTCTTCTCCACCTCCTCGGGGCTGTCTGTGAGAAAGATGGCGCTCTGGGGCTTTGATTTAGACATCTTGTACATGGCGTATAACTCGTCGACCTCTCTGTGGCTCCCCTCCATCCTCCCGGCGCCGGAAAGCGAGGTGATTATAGGCGTGTGGAGAGCAACAGGCTTCTTGAAGCCCAGCCTCTCCGCCACATCCCTCGCCAACATGTGGGCCCTGCGCTGGTCCATGCCGCCCACCGCCACGTCTACGCCTAGGTAGAAGATGTCCGCCACCTGCATCACCGGGTACAACAACTTAGAGAAGTCCAACTCAACCTCCTCCACCCTCCTCCCCATTACGGGGATAGCCCTCCTAATCCTCGCCAGCGACGCCTCCTTAGCCACCCTCACCACCAGCTCCCAGTACTTGGGGTCCTTGGCCACCTCGTCGCCGTAGACGTATTTAAACTGCGCCACTTT
>JAVZUI010000028.1:0-21430 GCA_038879095.1 Pyrobaculum sp.
TTACTTGTAAGAGTTGAAGGCGTGTTTTGACC
Organism: Pyrobaculum sp.; assembly: GCA_038879095.1. GTDB lineage: Archaea > Thermoproteota > Thermoprotei > Thermoproteales > Thermoproteaceae > Pyrobaculum. The sequence continues at coordinate 33 of JAVZUI010000028.1, forward strand.
CATCGGCGCCGTCGTGCGTTTTTTTGTTGCACGACGTTTTTTAAATTGGATCTCCGCCATTTATAAACGCCGTACGCCGAAGAGAGCAGAAATATTGACTTCTGTAAAGAGCAAGTTGCACGACGATTTAAAAAACGCCGAAAAATATATATGGTATATAGCTTGAAACGCTGGATATGTAACTTCTTGGGTGTCTTGTTGGCGGTGGGTGGGCGCTGGTGGGGATGTCGTGTGCTTTATGGCTGTGGTGTTTTTATATCTGTGTTGTGGGGTTGCCGTGGTGGTCTTTTATGTCGGCGGGGGCTATGCGTCTGAGGCGTAAGGGGGTCGAGGTGAGGCTTGTGCCGGCGTCGCTTGAGGTGTATTCCTGCGTCTACGTGGACGTATTCTCGGTGGCCGCCGCCTTAGGCGACAGAGAGGAGCTTTTCCGCTCGTTTTCGCAGTTCCCAGGCCGTGCCGTATTCGTCGTAGACGCGTGGCACGAGTCGCAACTGCCCTTGGCGCGGCAGTACGCCGAGCTGTGCAGAAAGTGGCTGATCGATTGCCTCCTCTCGGAGCGCAAGCCGGCTGAGGAGTACGCCGTGGAGCTGGCCTGCCGCGACGGCTGTGCCGTCTTGACGAGGGACGTGGACGCGGTGAGGTGGGCGAGGGAGCTTCGGTGCGACGTGCCTATTCTGGTCTTTAACCGGGGCAGGGTTTGGCTGGCAAAGTGAACATTTCATCTCTCACCCAAGGCGGTGGCGATTGTGGGGGGGGTCCGCGCCGACGGGTGACGAGGTAAGCTCCGGGCTTGTGTCTTCCTCCTGCCTATGCCGTGCCTAAGGGGCCTTCGGTGGGTGGCGTCGGGGGGCGGCTGAGAGGTTGTGGGTGCTTGTCGGGTGTGTTTTTAACTGGGTTTTGTGTATTGTGTGTGTTTCTCATGTCGATTAAGCCTAGGTTTGGGGAGGAGTTGCTGGGGGGCGTCAAGAGGTTTGAGCTTAGGCGCCTTTTTTCGCTTGTCGAGCCGGGGGCGCTGGTCTTTTTGTATTTTACAAAGCCTGTTGGGGCTGTGGTGGGGCGGTTTAGGGCAGGGGTGGTGTTTGTGGTGCCGGTGGAGAACCTTCGGCGCCTTTTGGCTGAGCTGGGGGACGTGGGCGTCGGGGCTGAGGACTTGCAGTACGTGTCGGGGGCCAAGTTTGCAATGCTTGTGGAGGTTAGGGAGCCCAGGCGCTGTAAGAGCCCGGTGCGGCTGGGGGAGCTGGGGCTTAGGCCGCCGCCAAGCTATATAAAGTTGGACAAGAGGGTGGGGAGGAGGCTTCTGGGCCTGTGTGATGAAGATACCGGGCCCGAGGGGTGAAGAAGGTGTCCTGCACTGAATGCCCCGGGGTGCCATGAGCCGCGTGTCGTGGTGCTAGCCGTCGCCGCGGCCGCGCCACGCGTCTGCGTGTTGTTGGAAAAGGCATATAAACCACGGCGTAATTCAGAGGGGGGTTGCCTGGGTCGGCGTGTTGCTTTTTTGCAGTGTGATGAGCCGCCAGTGGCCTAGGGGTGCGGAGCTCACCCTTTGCTGACTTTGTCTGTGTGGTTTCTTGGCGTGTGGCTTCGTTGGCCTCCTCAGTGGTTTGTGTGCTGGGTTTGGGGGTGCCGGCTCAGTTGGGCTAGTAGTTCTCTGAGGGCTTTGTGTCTGTTGAAGTTGCCGGTCTTGACCCACTTTCCGCATGCCTTGTAGGGCGCCAGCACGTATACGTCGTATTTGCAGGCGGCGTCTTCCACGGCCCAGTAGTAGGGCTTGGTGACGGTGAGCACCACCGTGGTTTCTCGTGCTAGTTTTTCGAAGGCGTCTAACAAGCCCACCTCGGCGGCCCACTTCTTCACTTCGTCGCGTCGTCTCCCAGACAGCGTCTCGTCGTATGGCTCCACCACTTGGTCTTCTCTGAGGAGGCCGTGTCTTGCGGATATTATGTACAGCGCTACGCGGGCCCCGGCGCGCCTCGCCTCGTCTACTGCCTTCGCCGTCCTCCTCACGGAGGGCCCTAGGTACAGCTCTCTCGCGGGGGCCGGCCTGTCTAGCTTCTTGGCTGTGCAGTTTGTGACGACCGATATCACGGCCGGGGGTGTGGAAACGTTTATATACGTGGCGGCCCGCCGCTCCATGGACTTGGCATCTGCGGCTGTGTTGGGCGTGGTGCAGGGGGTGTCCGAGTGGCTGCCGATTAGTAGCAAGACGCAGGTCATGCTCGCCTCTGCATGGCTTCTGGGGGCTCCCCTCGGCTTCGCCTACTCGCTGGGCCTCTTCTTGGAGGGGGCCTCCGTACTGGCGGCGTTGTTGTACTTCCGGAGGGTTTACCTAGACGCCCTCCTGGGCAGGGGGGAGGGGAGGAGGTGGCTTCTCTACATGGCGGTGACCACCGCGGTGACGGCCGCCGTGGGGGTCCCCCTGTACCTCGCCGTTAGGAAGAGCCTCTCGGCGGTGCCGGCTGGGCTTTTGATGGTGGCGCTGGGCGCCGCCGTCGTGCTCAACGCCTTTTTGCTGAGGAGGGCGGGGGGCAGGGCGGGGCTGAGGGAGCTCCGCCACCTCTCTCTCTGGGAGATGGCGCTGGTGGGGCTGGCGCAGGCCCTGGCGGTGCTCCCCGGGGTCAGCAGGTCGGGGGCCACCACCACGGCCCTCCTCCTCCTCGGCCTGAGGCCTGAGGAGGCGTTTAGGGCCTCTTTCGTCCTGGTGCCCATCGCCGGGCTGGGGGCCACCGCGCTGTCCTACCTGGCGGAGGGGGGCGCGTTGGTCACCGGGGAGTCCGCCGTGGCCGTGGCGGTGGGGGTTGTGGTGAGCCTCTTGACTATCGAGGCTTTGCTGAGGCTTGCGAGGAGCCCCCGGGTGGTTTTGGTCAACCTCTTCGTGGGGGCCTTGGCGGTGGCGGGGGGCCTCGTTCAGCTCTTGGCCTCGCCGGCCTTGGCGGCGTAGCCTGGGGGCAGGCGTATTTTTCTCACAAGGTGGGCCACCTCCTCGGCGGCCTCGGGCGCCGCGGCGAAGTCGAAGTCTTCCTCTGCCAGTTTTATAAAGCCGAGCCCGGCCCTCTCGGCGACGTACCTCAGCGTGATGGTGTAGTCCCCCTCGCCTCTTGCCACCGCCTCCGCCGCCTCTTGGTGGGTCTGGGCTATTTTGAAGTAGCCGGGTGCCTCCCCCGGGGCGATGCCCGCCTCTTGCAACAGTTTGTCTAGGAGGACTCTCGTCCCCGCCCCCGGCGGCCTGTTGACCACTCTAAGCCCCCTCAGGTCCCGGGCCGACTTTATGGAAAGGCCCCTCCTGTACGCAATGCCCACCTCCCTCCTGTACCCTGGGATTAGGACGAGGTGGGGGGCGTACGTCCTGACCACGGCGGCGTTGTCTCCGAGGTGTATTCCGGCGAAGTGGGCCTCCCCGGCGGCCACGGCGAGTAGCCCCCTCAGCGAGCCTAGGAAGTAGGCCTCCACGTCGGGGGGGAGGGACTCCTCCAGCGCCGGGTCGTGGCTCCCGGCGTAGATCAGCCTGCCGACCCTTAGGAAGACGCCCCTCCTCCCAGCCTCTGAGAGGAACTTGGCCAACAGGGCCCTCCCGTGGGGGGTCAGCGCCGTGCCCAGGCCCTTGGAGGACTCCACAATTCTGTACCCCAGGGCCCTCTCCGCCCTTGCGACGAGGTTCCAGGCGGTGCTGTAGGGGAGCCCGCACGCCTCCGCCGCCTCTTTTAGAGAGCCGCGGGATGAGATGTAGAAGAGGAGCTTGGCGAGCTCCACCCCGAACGACTCCTTCCCCACCACCAGCCTCACCTCTGCGACGAACTGCACATGTAAATTTTTTTAAAGTCTTTAATTCTTATGTCACATGTCCAAAATTGGATATGTGGCAATAGCCGTGGTGGCCCTGGCAGTCCTCTTGGCAGTCTTGGCGTGGAGACCCGCCGCGCCTCCACAGGCGCCAGCCACCCCTCCGGCGACGCAAACCCCCACCACCACGGCGCCGCCCACCACGTCGACGCAGAGCGCGCCCTCTAAGGTGGTGTTGTACATGGCCACTACCACCAGCGTGAAGGACACCGGCCTCCTAGACGTGTTAGTGCCCGACTTTGAGAACTGGGCGAGGTCGAGGGGGCTGGACGTGGAGGTTAGGTACACCGCAGTGGGGACGGGACAGGCTTTGGCCATGGCGGCTAGGGGCGACGTGGACGTGGTGATAGTCCACGCGCCTTCGCTTGAGGCGCAGTACTTGAAGAACGGGACTTTGAAGTGCCGCGACGTGGTTGCCTACAACTTCTTCGTCGTGGTGGGCCCCAGGGACGACCCAGCGGGGGCGAAGGGGCGCAACGCCACGGAGGCCTTTGCCAAAATCGCCGCGGCGGGGGCCCAGGGGAGGGCCTCCTTCGTCTCGAGGGGGGACAAGTCAGGGACCCACCTGAAAGAGCTGGACTTGTGGAAGGCCGCGCTTGGCAGATACCCAGACCCCCGCTCGGACAAGTGGTACGTCTCTGCGGGGGCTGGCATGGGGCAGACCCTGCTGTTGGCAAACCAGCTGAAGGCCTACACGCTCACCGACTTGGGCACGTGGCTTAGGTACAGGGACAAGCTAGACGCCTTGGACGTGGTGGTGCCGGCGGCGCCCGACCTCATCAACATATACAGCTTCGAGATTGTGAAGCCGTCTCAGGCGGCGAGGCTCATGGCGCAGTACATGCTGACCAGGGGGCAGGAGGTGCTGGGCAACTTTACTGAGGGAGGGATGCCCCTCTTCGTCCCCATAGCCAAGGCGGACCCGCAGGCGTTGCAGTGGATGAAGAATTTAAACGCGTTGTTTGGCCCCAGCTGTGTGGGATAGCGAGCTCCTGGGCGTAGTTCTAAACTCTCTGTACGTCTCTTTTCTCCCCACTCTCGTGGCGGTGGCCTTGGGCACCCCACTCGCCCTTTGGCTTTACCTAAGGGGCGGCAGGGCGGCGGTTGTTCTAGAGGCTTTGTTCAACGGGCTGGTGGCCATGCCCACGGTGCTCCTGGGCCTCCTCCTGTACCTCCTGCTGTCGAGGTCGGGCCCCCTCGGCTTTTTAAACCTGCTCTACACCCTCGACGCCGTGGTGTTGGGCCACTCCCTCCTGGTCCTCCCCCTCTACCTGTCCTTCGCCTTGTCTGCCTTTAGGTCTGCGGACCCCCGGCTGGTGGAGGTGTTTGAAATATTCGCCTTGGGGAGGGCGAAGAGGCTCGTCATCTTGGTCTCTGAGACGTGGCGCGGGCTCCTTGCGGCGGGGGTTGCGGCGTTTGGCAGGGCGTTGGGGGAGCTGGGCGTGGCTCTTGTGCTCGGCGGCGACATTAGGTACAGGACCAGGGTGCTGACCACCGCCATCGCCCACGAGACGATGCTGGGCAACTGGGACGCCGCGGTGACGCTCGGCGTCGTGTTGCTGTCAGTCTCATTCGCCGTCAGCGCCTCAGTCTACGCCCTGGGCTACAGGTTTAGGGGATGATCTCCGCCAGGGGCTTGGGCAAGCGCTACGGCGACAGGTGGGTCTTCAGAGGCGCCTCCTTCGACCTAGACCGCAGGCCCGCCGTGTTTGTGGGGCCGAACGGCTCTGGGAAGACCACGCTTTTGAAAATCTTGTCGTTGGCCTTGGAGCCCACAGAGGGGGAGCTGAGGCTGTTCGGCATGTCTAGGGAGGAGGCCGCCGCGAGGCTGAGGGGCAGGGTGTTGTACGCCCACCAAGAGCCCGTGGTGTTTAGAGGCACCGTGCGCCAAAACGTGGCCCTCTGCGGCGACGTGGACTGGGAGGTGGTGGAGGCTCTGGGCCTAGCGCCGGTGTTAGACCAGAAGGCGCACCTCCTGTCCAGCGGCTGGAAGAAGCTGGTCACAGTGGCGCGCGTGGCGGCCTGCAGGCCAATAGCGGCGTTCTTCGACGAGCCCACCGCTTTTCTCGACAGAGACAAGAGGGAGGCCGTCTACGCCGTGTTGGAGATGCTCTGGAGGCGGGGGGCCTTGGTGGCGTGGTCCACCCACTACCCCCCGGAGGCTGACAGGGCGGAGGAGGCCTACGAGGTGATAGACGGCGTGGTTAGGAAAATACGTTAGACAAGACTAAAAATTCGGCGGGTTTTTTAATCCCTCGCTCGGCGTGTTTTTTAGACTAGTCAAATTTATTAAGTAGAAACAGATACGTGTTGTGCGCTGGCTTAGGCTGTTGGGACCTGCCACCATAGTCTCCGTGGCGTACATAGACCCGGGGAACTTCGGAGCTAACATAGAGGCCGGGGCGCGTTATGGGCTGGCTTTGCTGTGGGTAGTGGCTGTGAGTGGGGTGTTGGCGATTTTGGTACAGTACGTGGCTGGCATGGTGGGGGTGAAGAGGGGGGCGGGCGTTTTGGACTTGGCCCATAAGTGGAGGCCTTTGATGGCGCCGCCGCTTATCGCCATTGTCTTAGCCACTGACATGGCTGAGTACATGGGGGTGGTGATGGGCCTATACCTCTTGACGGGGCTCCCCCTTTGGCTATGCGCCGCGGTTGGGTTTTTCGACGTCTTGGTGCTGGCGATGTTGGCAGATAGGAGGGGGCTGTTTGCCAAGGTCATCGGCGGCATGGTGGCGGCTGTGGCGTTGAGTTTTATCGTCCAGCTCTACCTCGTCAAGCCCGATTGGGGGAAGGTGTTCTCCTCTCTCCTCTCCCCCTCTCTTGAGGGGCACATGGCGGTGGTGGCGGCGGCTATCGTCGGCGCGACTATTATGCCACACGCCGTGATACTCCACACCCACATCGCTGTGGGCCAGCAGAGGGCTGACCACCTCTACCAGACTTTGGTAAATCTCCTAGGCGCCGCGGCCATAAACGCCTCTATTCTAATCGTAAGCGCGTACGAGCTCCATGGCCTAGACGCAGAGCTTACCGAGATACCTAAAATACTTGAGCCGCTCTACGGGCCGCTGGCGGCGTTTTTATTCTCCATGGCCTTGTTGCTGTCGGGGGTGTCCTCCTCGGCCGTCTCTGTGGAGGTCGGCCTGCTCACAGCGAGGTACCTCTTCGGCAAGGCGGTGGCGCCTTGGAAGGCCCGCCTGGCCGCCCGCGCCGTGAACATAGTCCCAGCCGTGCTGGCAGTGGCGGCCGCGGGGATTTCGCCGTTGACTATTTTAGTGTACACCCAGGCCGTGCTGGCGGCGGTGTTGCCCTTCGTCCTCGCGGTCCTCTGGCACTACTCCCGCGGGGTGGTGTCGCCTTTGTTAAACGGAGCGGTGGCCGCCGTGGCGGCTTACGCAGGTGTCATGACGGCGTACTCCCTAGTGGGCGGGCTATGAAAGGCCACGAGAAGCTCCGCTACCGGCCGGAGCACTACCTCGAGGCTATTCGACAGCTGGGCGAAGGCGCCACGTTAACAAACATCGCCAAAGCCCTGGGGGTAAAGCCGAGCACTGCTAAGAAGATGCTTGAGCAACTACAGGCCGAGGGCTTCGTGGAGTACAGGGGAAGGCGCGGCGTGGTTCTCACCGAGAAGGGGCTCTCGAAAGTGGCCCAGCTGGACAGAGTGCACAGGGCCTTAGCCGAGTTTTTCAAAGCCGTAGGAGTCGACGAAGAGCTCGCCGAGGCTGAGGCGGAGAAGCTGGAGCACGTCATCAGCCCCGAGGTGGTGGAGAAGATAGAAAAGGTGACGGCGTTGTTAAAACTGCTTAGAGAGCTTGCCAGAGGGCTTCCCTAGCCTCTCCACACAGAGTAGGTAGAAGAAATAAGACACGACGACTGTGGCAATTAGTGCAACTAACAGCAGCGTTACCGGTTGCTCGTCGGGGAGCACTATGTGCAACGCTCTCACTTCTCCGGGGGATAGGTATATCGAAAAACTGGTTGTGTAGCCCGGGGCGTTGATTTCCACGAGGTAGAAACCTGTTGGTATGTTATCTAGTATTGGACTTTCCACTTCTCTCCCATTTAGCTTAACTACCACGCGCCTGGTAGGCGAATTCCCCTTCTTGTCTGTGACTCTGATTTCTAAATGCGCAGTGGAGATGACAAACGTGGCGTTAGCCACTCGGCCCGGCTCTACGTGTACAACCTGTTCAAGACTGCGTTCTTGGTAGGAGGCTTTCACCACGTAGGTGCCTGCCAACACCTCCAGCGGGCCTAGTTGGCCGTAGCCTGACGCAATGCCTGGCACTTCTACCCGCCAGTGGGGCAGATCTAAGCCTCTGTGGTTTATAACTCGCGCCGTCAGCTTCCCAGTGGGGATTTTGACGGTGAGGCGGTGTTCGTCCTCAGCCGCCACGAACATGGTGGCGTTACGCACAAGCGGCGTGATTACCTCTACGACGTAATGCCCTCCGCGGGGGACGCTTGCCTTAAACACCCCGGCGCCGTAGGAGTCTCCTACTTTAATCAGCCAGTCGTATCGTATCTGTCCAAACCCGTCCACGGCCACGACCACAAGCGTGGATCTAGCGGCGCTGTCGAGGGGCCTGACTCTGAGTGAAAATAGGGCGTTGGGAAAAGCCATGTAGATGTCTGAGTCGTCGGCAACCGCCGCTTTAGCAGACATGCGGCTCGGACGCACCCCTCCCCCCAAAGGCGCGATGACCCCCTCAACAGACAAGTTAGCGCAGTTCAGCACGTATATGTAGGCGGCTGTGTTGGACACGTAAAGCGCGCCGCCGGACACGACAGCCCCCAATCCTTCAACGTCTTTGTTAAAGGCCACCAACCCACCAGTCGAGTTCAGCTTCGCCACGCCGCTGCCTATGAGGTATGCGTAACCGTCGCGGTCAAAGACAATGGCGGAGGCCCAGATGTTAACATTAAATCGGCGCACTGCCGTTAGGTCACTTCTTAGGATTAAGACTCTGGCGGTGCCCGCCCCGTCCAGCGCCCACAGCTCCCCCGTAGATGGGTTCACTGCCAAATCTCTTACATTTCCGGCAAGGTCTGCTGTGTAGCTGTCTACGAGGGACAAGTCGTCGAGTCTCCTCCTCTCTACTCTCAGAGCGGGCTGGAGAAAGTCTTGGCCTAACACGTATAGGTACTCGCCGTCGCTGTCCGCCGCCACAGGGCCTAATTTATCAACAAAAGGCCCAGACTCGGCGAGTTTTCTAACGTTTAGCTCTTTGTCAATTTTTACCACTACCCCCATGACCCAACCCTCCACGTGGCGACCGCCCACGAGGTAGACGTAGTCGCCTGAAACAACGCAGTCGTTTACTATCGACATGTTAAGCGTAGTAGCTTTTAACAACTGTCCGCTTTCTTTCAGCCGCTTCTCCACTCTTACGCCGCCTTCGACAGTGGCGGCGAGGTATAGGTAGCGCTCATCTAAGCAGACGGCGTACTGCCAGTAGGGTATGTGAACTTCGGCTACCCAGTTCAGCTTGGGGACTACATCCCCCGCGTGGGCCGCTACGGCGAGGAGGACGGCAATGAAGAGGACTTTCATATTCTGCCCAGCGCCTTGAGCAACGCCTTTACCTTCTCCATGTCCTTGACGCCGGGCGCCTTCTCTACGCCGCTGGCCACGTCTATCATGTAGGGCATCAGCGAGAGGACGAGGCGGACGTTCTCCGGCGTAATGCCGCCTGCCAGGGCCACCTTGCCCAAGCCGGCGACCTCCCTCATCGCCGACAGGGGGACCTTGAGCCCCCCCTCGTACCGCTCCGCGCTCTTCTTGTCGGCGTCCACTAGGACGTATTCGTGGGGCAACGCCAACAGCCGCCTCACAGCCTCCCGCAGGTCCGCCCCCGGCCTGTAGACGGCCACAGGCGCCAGGGCGACGCCCCGGGACTTGGCGTAGTCGTACGTCTCCGCGTCGAGGACGCCGTGGTGTTGAACCACGGGTATGTCAGCACCCGCCGCGAGGTCCACAGCCTCTCTGGGGGGGACCGTGGCCGTCACTAGGACGGGCTTGCTTTTATAAACGGCGGCGCGCAGGTCGCGCAGGTCTTCCCGCCTCGCCGACCTGGGGCTCGTGGGCTCGACGATGAAACCTACGTAGTCCGCCAAGCCGTCTAGCGCAACGGCGTCTTCCCGCCTGGCGACTCCGCAGATTTTTAAAAGCGTCATGGACCCTCCGCGGCGGCCTGCGCCCTGTCTGCGGCTGTGTAGAGGAGGACGAGGTGGGCGATTGTCAACAGCCACCAGATTAGGGGGAGTACGACGAAAAACACGGCCGCGAACACGGCGGCGCCAGCCTTTTCAAACGTATCCACTTCTGCGTCGTCGGCCAAGTCTCTGTACGTTAGGAACCAAAAGGTGGCGCGCAGGGCTCCTAAGGGCCAGCTTAAAAGCGCCAAGAGGCCTAGAAATATCCTATGCGGAGGCTGGGGGTTTACCCATATTAAAGTAAGGGCGAGGAGGAGGAGCGGCGGCGCTACGACTTCGAGAGTTGCAACGAAGGCGGCGGCGATGTATATGCGCCTTCTGTAAAAGCGGTAAAAGGTGTAGAAGGCCTTTCTCAAAAAGACCAACGGAACGGCCTCTATTATGCCAGTCGCTACTAGCGCCCACGTTAATGGGTCGAGTTTTTCGACCCTTACGGCTTCCGCCAGTCCTACGAAGATTGTGAACGTTCCGACGACATAAACGCCCACACTAGCTACGACGTATTTCTTTAGCTGGGTGAATCCCTCTGCCAAGTTTACCGCGGGCGGGGGCGCGGCCATGGCTACCTCTCTGACAGCTCTAGGGCGCGGTTTGCCGCCACGTAGAGGAGGATTATCTCGACGAGGCCTAAGACGGCTGTGGCGGCTTGCACGAAGGAGAGGATGGCCGCCACCAGCCCCACTATGCCCACTGCGTGGAACATGTCTACCCCAGAGTCGTGGGCCAGGTCTCGGAAGGCGACGTACCACACGGCGGCTACTGCTACACCAATGGGCCAGCCCAGTATTCTAAGCGTGGTGAAGTCCGGGAGGCCGGCCCCCGGCGCCGTTGCGGCTGTGAGCTGTAGCCAGGCGGCCTGGGCCGTGGTGAAGATGGGGACCAGCACGATGGATATTAACAACAGCGTGGCCACGGTGTTGTATATATCTCTTCTGTACGCCTCGTGGAATATTAGAAACGCCTTTCTCATGTAGTAGCTGGGCCACACTATGAGGAAGCCTATGAGCGCTACGGCTACCGTCAGCGGGGCTAAGCTCTGTGCGGCCAACGCGGCGAAGAGCCCCCCCATGAATATGACAAACATCAACACCGCGGCGACTACTCCGTAGACGACAGATTTTTTCACCAAGGCGTACCCCTCGGCGGGGCTGGGGGCCTCCTTCTCCATATACGCCACGTGGCTGTTTTATATAAGCTTGTTGTTATGTTTATATAGTAGTGGTATCTACGGGCCATGTCCTCGGGGTGGTGGACAGGTGGTACAACATAGCGGCGGACCTGCCGGTCCCGCTGGCCCCTCCCAAGGACCCAGACGGGGGGGACAGCAGGATTGCGCTGTTGACTAAGATACTGCCCTCTGCGTTGATCGACCAGGAGTTCTCTGCGGAGAGGTGGGTGCCTATACCGGAGGAGGTGAGGGCGGCCTACGCCAAGCTGGGCCGCCCAACTCCTCTCGTGAGGGCGGAGGGGCTGGAGAGGGCGCTGGGGACTAAGGTCCACATCTACTACAAATACGAGGGGGTGCTCCCAGTGGGCAGCCATAAGGTGAACACGGCGGTGGCGCAAGCATATTACGCAAAGGCGGACGGCGCAGTGGAGGTGGCCACTGAGACCGGCGCTGGGCAGTGGGGCATGGCGGTTTCGCTGGCGGCGGCTCTTTTCGGCCTTAAGGCGGTGGTGTTTATGACTAGGTCTTCCTACAACTCGAAGCGGCAGAGGCTTGTGTTTATGAGGGCCTACGGCGCCACTGTGTACCCAAGCCCCAGCGAGGTCACAGAGGCTGGGAGGAGGCACTACAGGCCGGACCACCCGGGCTCTCTCGGCATCGCCATTTCTGAGGCTGTGGAGTACGTCCTCTCGGGGGAGCGCAGGCGTTACCTGCCGGGGAGCGTCATGGAGTTCGTCTTGCTTCACCAGACCGTCATCGGCCAGGAGGCCATGAGGCAGCTGCCGGAGGAGCCCGACGTGGCCGTGGCCTGCGTGGGCGGGGGGTCTAACTTCGGGGGCTTCACCTACCCCATGATCGGGGCTAGGCTGAGGGGGGAGGGGTTTGAGAAGACTAGGTTCGTTGCAGCTGAGTCCGCGGCGGCGCCTAAGCTCACGAAGGGCGAGTATAGATACGACTTCCCAGACGCAGTGGGGGTGCTTCCGCTTATTAAAATGTACACCCTGGGCCACGACTACGTGCCCCCCGCCGTCCACGCCGCAGGCCTCAGATACCACGGAGCCGCCCCCAGCCTATCTGTGCTACGGCGCCTCGGCTACGTGGAGCCCGTGGCGTACGGCCAGGAGGAGGTGATGGAGGCGGCGCTCCTCTTCGCCAAGAGCGAGGGCATAATCCCAGCCCCGGAGTCCGCCCACGCCATCAGAGCCGCCGTGGACCTGGCAAAGAAGCTTCCGCCTGGGTCGGTGATAGCCGTCAACGTCTCAGGCCACGGCCTCCTGGACGTAGACGCCTACGAGAAATTCCTAAAAAGTTAAATACTCCCCAGATCTGGGGGATATGGCTTCGGGGTGGACGTCCAAACCCTCTTGAAAAAGCTGGGTGAGGGAAAGACGCTCTCCGTAGAAGAGGCCTACCTCCTGGGTAGCAAAATCCTGTCGGGGGAGTTGGGGGAGTTGGAAATCGCTGCCGCCTTGACGGCGATGAGAGTAAGGGGGGAGGCGGCGGAGGAGGTGCTGGGTTTTGTAAAAATGGCGCGTGAAGCCGCCGTGAGGGTCCCCCTCCGCGTAGACGCCGTGGACACGGCCGGCACCGGTGGCGACGGGGCGCGTACAATTAACTTGTCCACCGCGGCGGCCGTAGTGGCGGCGGCGGCCGGGGCGAAGGTGCTTAAACACGGTAATAGGTCGGCCTCGGGGTTCTTCGGCAGCGCGGACTTCATGGAGGCCGTGGGGTACAGCCTCGAGGTGGGCCCGGAGAAGGCGGCTCGCCTCGTGGAGGAGGTGGGGTTCGCCTTCGTCTTCGCGCCGAGGTACCACCCCGCCTTCGCCAAAGTGGCGCCGGTGAGGAGGAGGCTTCCCTACAGGACTATTTTCAACATCGTGGGGCCTCTGGCGAACCCGGGGTGCGTCAAGCGCCAGTTGGTAGGCGTCGCGGAGCCGAGGCTTTTAGACGTGGTGGCGGAGGCCCTGGCGGGGCTTGGCCACGTGAAGGCGGCGGTTGTCTACGGCGGGGGCGTGGACGAGGTGTCCACCGAGGGCCCCACACAGGTGGTGGAGGTGAGGTCTTTTAGGCTGGACAAGTATGTTGTGGAGCCTGAGGACTTGGGGACCCCGCGTGTGCCTCTGCCCAGGGCCTCTACTAGGGAGGAGGCGGTGGGGAGGGCCTTGGCGGGGCTGAGGGGCGAGGACAGAGAGGCGGCTGTGGCAATTGCAGTCAACGCGGGGTTTGCCCTATACGTGGCGGACGTGGTCAAAGACCCGAGGGACGGCTACGAGCTTGCGCTTAAGACAATTGAGGAGGGGGCTGCCTACAGGAAGTTGCTGGAGGCTGTGGAGGCGTCGAGATGATTTCGAAGATCCCCCTGTCTAAACTGCCGCAGCCGCGGGAGCTGGCGCACTGGCTTTACCAAAGCGGCGAGGAGTTCGTGGCGTTGTTAGAGTCTGGGCAGGGCTACGCCGAGAGGTCTCGCTACACTCTCGTGGCGTGGGGGGTGGAGGAGGAGTACGTCTCCTACGGGGCGGACTTATACAAAGTCCTCGACGCCGCGTACCGGGGGCTTAGGCGCTACAACTCGCCTTTTGGGGGGGACTTGGCCATCGGCGTGGTGGCCTACGACGCCGCGGCGTATGTGGAGCCGGTGTTGTTGAGGTATGGGAAGGTTTCTAAAGAGGTGCCCGCGGCCTTTTTCGTAAGGCCTGGGGGGTACGTGCTCTACGACAAGCTCCTGGGCAGGGCGTACGTTGTGGGCGAGGTGCCGAGGGCGGGCTCTGTCAACGGCGACAGGCCGAGGGTGAGGGGGCCCATCGCCGAGACGGACGCCTCGTCGTTTAAGAAGTGGGTTGCGGAGGCTAGGCGGAGGCTTGAGGAGGGGGAGGCGTTCCAGGTGGTGTTGTCCCGTCACGTGGACTACGCCGCCGACGGGGACTTATTCGCCTTGTACTCCTCCATGGCGGAGCTCAACCCCTCTCCCTACATGTACTTCCTCAAGTGGGGGGAGCTGGCCGTCTTGGGCACGTCTCCGGAGCTTTTGGTCAAGGTGCAGGGCGACAGGGCGGAGACGCACCCCATCGCCGGGACTAGGCCCAGGGGGGCCACTGAGGAGGAGGACCTGGCCCTGGAGGAGGAGATGCTGAGGGACGAGAAGGAGCTTGCGGAGCACTCCATGTTGGTGGACCTCGCCAGGAACGACCTCGGCCGGGTGTGCCGCCCCGGCACCGTCAAGGTGGACGAGCTTTTCGCCGTTGAGAAGTACAGCAGAGTGCAACACATCGTGTCGCGGGTGTCCTGCGTCATGGAGAAGAAGTTCACCCCCGTGGACGCCCTGCTGGCGGCGCACCCCGCCGGCACGGTGTCGGGCGCCCCCAAGGTAAGGGCCATGGAGATAATCGCAGAGCTTGAGGACGAGCCCAGGGGGATATACGCCGGGGGTCTGGGCTTCTTCTCCCCCACTCTGTCTGAGTTTGCCATTGTCATAAGATCCGCCGTCTTCCATAAGGGGGTGTTGCGCATACAGGCGGGGGCCGGCGTCGTCTACGACTCGACGCCTGAGCGGGAGTTTAGAGAAACTGAGGCGAAGCTGAAGGCGTTGAAGGAGGCGCTGGGGCTATGGACTTGACGTTGATTGTGGACAACTACGACAGCTTTGTCTACAACATAGCCCACTACGTGGCGGAGCTGGGGAGCAGGCCGTTGGTGTTGAGAAACGACGAGGTGTCTGTAAAGATCGTGGAGAGGATTAGGCCCGACCGCATTGTAATATCCCCCGGCCCTGGGCACCCCGCCAACCCGAGGGACGTCGGCGCCTCTATCGACATTGTGAGAGAGTTCGCGGGGAGGGTGCCAATACTGGGGGTCTGCCTCGGCCACCAGATCATCGGCGTCGTCTTCGGGGCGGAGGTGAGGAGGGCTAAGACAATTAAACACGGCAAGACCAGCCAGGTGAGGCACATGGGAGGCCCCCTGTACGTCGGGGTGCCTGAGGTGTTCACAGCCATGAGGTACCACAGCCTGGTGATCGACAAGGTGCCGCCCTCTCTAGTAGTAGACGCAGTGTCTCTAGACGACGGAGAGGTGATGGGGGTCAGGCACGTGGAGTACCCCGTATACGGCGTGCAGTACCACCCTGAGTCCGTGGGGACCCCGCTGGGGAAGAAGATAATTAAGAACTTCTTAGATTTGGCGTGATGAGGCGCCCAGCGGTGGGCCTCTACCTAGTGGCGGGGTGGCCCGACGCGGATAGGTATAGGAAGGGGCTAGACATCGCTAGCCAATACGCCGACTTTTTTGAACTGGGGGTGCCCACGGCGAATCCTAAGTACGACGGGCCTTACATCAGGTCTGCCCACAGGGAGGTGGCGGCGCCTGTGTGGGAGAGGCCGGGGGTCCCCACCTACCTCATGGCCTACTGGGAGGACTTCAAGACTGCGCCTGAGAGGCTTTTCAGCAGAGCCGCCGAGCTCGGGGCCCGCGGCGTGTTGGCGCCGGACCTGTTGGTGGACTTCCCCGAGGACTTGGAAACTTACATAAGGCTGAGCGGGGAGTGGGGGCTCTCCACCGTGTTCTTCCTCCCGAGCAAGTTTCCGCACCGGCTTGCGAGACGCCTCGCCTCCGCCGGGCCCGACTTTATATACCTCGGCCTATACGCCGCCACGGGGATAGAGCTGCCGGTGTACGTGGAGAGGAACATCAAGATTTTGAGGTCGGAGGCCCCGGGGGTGTTCATCGTGGCGGGTTTTGCCATCGACGCGCCTGAGAAGGCTGTGAAGGCGGTGAGGGCCGGCGCCGACGGCGTCGTCATAGGCACTGCCTTTATGAAAAAGCTGAAAAACTCGCCGGAGGAGGCCGCCGCCTTTTTGTCTGCAGTTAGGGAGGCACTTAAGAACTCTGGACCGCCTTGACGAACCTCCTCGCGCCGTATATCAGCAGAGCCTCCAGCGGCACCTGCGCCCACTTGACGAGGATTTGGCCAGTTATGATGTTTGCCTCCGGCCCGAAGGCCAGGGATATGAAGACGGCGGAGTCCACCACCTGGGCCACGAGGGAGGAGGAGTAGACGCGGAGGAGGAGGTGTAGCCTAGGCCACTTAGTAACTATGTAGACATCCACCGTGGAGGAGATTATGTAAGCCGTCAGAGACGCAACCGCTATCCTGGCAGAGGGGGCAATCACAGAGTCCACCACGGCGGCCCTCTCTGCGAACCAGACAGGCGGAGGAAGCTGGGAGGCGGCCCACGAGGCGAAGGCCACGGCGGCTTGGAAGAAGAAGCCCATCCTCACGGCCCTCATGGCGAACTGCCGCCCGTAGAAGACGGCCAAGGCGTCCAACACGGCGACGTTAGTCATAAACACGACGGTGCCCGCCGGCGCCACCCCTATGCCGTAGTCCACAAGCTTGTTGGCGATGAATTGCGCCGCGGTAAGTGTGCCAAAGAAGAGGCCTACGAGTGCGGCGTCCACCCTCTCCTTCCATAGCCAGATTATGAAGAGGTAGATGAGGTAAAGCGTCACGCCGTACCCCCAGGCTTGTAACAGGGATAGCATGGCAGGCAGTTTGGCCCCCTCTAAAAATTTTAAGAGTGGTTTTTCTAACCCTCTGTGGACTTCCTAGCCGCCGTGAGGAAGACGGTGGAGCTACGCCTCGCCACAGAGCC
The DNA here is from genome assembly GCA_038879095.1 of Pyrobaculum sp. Lineage (GTDB taxonomy): Archaea > Thermoproteota > Thermoprotei > Thermoproteales > Thermoproteaceae > Pyrobaculum. Next base: position 16,905 of record JAVZUI010000028.1, read on the forward strand.
TCCTCCGCCTCAGAGGGCTCTGCCGGTGGTGGACTTCAAGAGGGCGTTGGGGGAGTTTGGGATAATTGCCGAGTACAAGAGGGCGTCTCCCCGGGGGGTCGTAAGGCTGGACGTCCCGCCCTGGGCCTACTTCGCAGAGGTGTACCCATACGCCTCTGCCTTCTCGGTGCTGACAGAGCCCTTCTGGTTCCTCGGCGACTACCGCTTCGTCCCCATTGCCAAGGCCTACAGGCCGGTTTTGATGAAAGACTTCGTCATCGACGCCAGGCAGATCGAGGCGGCGTGGGGGTACGGGGCAGACGCCGTCTTAGTGATATACCGCCTAGTGGGGCGGGAAAAGGCCATGGAGCTGGCAGAGTATGCGCAGAGGAGGGGCCTTACGCCTATCGTGGAGGTGGACAACGTAGAAGACGCCAAGGAGGCGGCCACTTGGGGCGGGAAGGTGGTGCTGGGGATCAACGCCCGGGATTTGAGGACGCTTGACACAAGCCTCCAACGCGCCTTCGAGGTGGCCAGGTCTCTCCGGGGGGACGTGGACTTCATAATTGAAAGCGGCATCTCCAAGCCGGAGGAGGTGGCGAGGGCTTGCGAGCTGTACGCCAAGGGGGTCCTCGTGGGGACCGCCCTAATGAAAAACCCGGCCTTGGCTAAAGACTTGGCGCACGCCGCGGAGAAGTGTAGGCAGAGGAGGTGATGGACAAGCTCAGAGCCGCACTGACCTCCCTCCTCGCCGGCGTGTTGGTCACCTCTCTAAAGCTTCTCGCGTGGCTGTACAGCTGGTCTGTGGCCGTCTTGGCAGACGCCCTACACTCCGCCGTGGACTTGGTGGCGGTGGCCATAACGTACCTCGCCGTGAGGGCGAGCCTCAAGCCTCCCGACAGAGAGCACCCCTACGGACACCACAAGGCTGAGACCCTCGGCGGCATAGGCGGCTCCCTTGCCGTGATGGCCTCCGCGGCCCTCGTCGCGTACGAGGCGGTGGGGAAGCTGTTGAGGTCGGAGGCGTACGAGCCCAACTTGGTCTCGATTCTTGTAGTGGCCGTGGCCATCGCCGTCGACTTCAACCGCGTTTTGGTGCTTAGGAGGTTTAAGGGGGTGTCCAGGGCGTTGGAGGCAGACGCACTGCACTTCTCCACCGATTTGGCCTCGTCGGCCGCCATCCTTTTGTTGCTGGGCGCCGGAGCCGCCGTAGCCGCCCACGACCCCAGCGTCTTCCACCAGTGGGGCCCCTACGTGGACGCGGCGGCGGCCGCCGCAATAACGGCCTACTTCTTAAAGCTGAGCCTCGCCCTTCTGAAGACCTCTGTGGTCGAACTACTGGACTACGCCCCGCCTGAAGTTGTAGAAAAGGCAAGGAACACGGCGCGGTCTATAACTGGCGTCGAGGCGGTCAGGGGGGTGAAGGTGAGGAAGTCCGGCTCCATATACCACGCAGAGGTGACCATAGCAGTAGACGAAAACCTTACAGTGAAGGAGGCCCACGAAATCGCCGACAAGGTGGAGACCGCCCTGAGGAGAGAGCTGGGCGGAGACGTGACAGTCCACGTAGAGCCTTGTAAAAAAGATAGGCCTACTGGCTAGGCTCCTCTTTCATCTGTTTCTCAATCTCCTCCAGGGCTTTTTGCACCTCCTTCTCAATCTCCTCGATGGGCTTAGGCGGCGGAGTTGTGGCCAAGGCGTAGCCCACCCACGCCAGTATCCCCAGCACCGCCGCCACGGCGACGAAGGCGGTGAGCTGTACAACAAGCGCGCTCCAGGGGGAGAAGAAGACGAGCCAACCGTACAGCAGAATCCCAACGACGCCGACTGCCATCAAGCCCACTCCCACCGCCTTGTCTCTATGCATGTGGCGATAATGTTCCTAGTTTAAAAAATTTGTGGACATACTGCGCCGAAGACGAAGCAGTCTACGTAGTAGACGTAGGACAATAGGCCCACGGGGGCGGACAAGCCAAAGTAGCCGTACCTCCAGACGATTACGACCTCGATTATTGACACAACCACTGCGAGTGTAAGCGCGAGGATGGAGGCGGGCTCCAACGTGTATAGCCCCAGCGCCATTGCCAGTCCGGGGTAGAAGGTGCTGTACAACGCCTTTTCTCCCACTATGGCGCTTACCCCCTCGTCGTCTTTGCCCTTTGCCAGAAATATAAGTCCTACTATGCTCTCTGGAATCACGGTGGCCAGCGGGACGAGTATAATAGACAGCGCCAGCTTGTCCACGCCCAAGCTCTCGCCCAGCTCTCTAATTCCAGACACCATGTACTCCGCCCCGACGCCTATGGCGAGCACCGCAGCGACTGTTTGCAAAACTGGGTTCCTCAGCCACAAATGGGCGACGCCGCCTGACTCCACCTCTTCTTTTAACATGTGCCGGGCGTACCACACGTACAACGCCAGTAGGAAGAGGCCGTATGCTCGGCCAAAAGCCCCATACTTCTCGGGGTGTAGCGCCAAGATTGGGAGCAGAGGCAGTGTGAAGACGAGGAGCGGCGTCGCCACAGACCTGTGTACGTGGGGGATTAGGTACCTCCTCCTGCCGACGAGCTTGGCCCCCAGCGTAGTCAAAATGATGAAGGGATAGATAACGGTAGCCGCCATGAAGGGCTGCGCCACGATCGACCCCCACGCAATTTCAAACTGCCCCTGGAGGATGGCCACGGCAAATATGGCAAGCTCGGGACTGGAGGTAATCAGAGGGGCAAAAATTGCGGCGACGCCGCTGGTAGCCCTCTTATACCTCAGAGCGATGTAGTGGACCAGCTGCTCTATCAAAATCCCAGACACCACAGTCAACACAATTCCCAAAACCAACCCCAAAGGCCCAATGGAGGGCAACAGCTGGACCTCCGCCATGGGCCTAAATGCCAGCCAGTATAAATACTCTTCTCCCGAGAGCAAGGCAAAAAACTTATAAACACGGGCTATATCCCCACATGGGCCGGTAGTCTAGCGGAAGGATAGAACGCCGCGGTGCCCCCATGCCCATGTACATAAACTTTTATTACGCAACCGAGGCTTCTACCATGGCCACAGTGACCATACCAGCGTCTTTGTACAAAAAACTGGCCGAGAAAGGCGTAGACGTGGAGTCCCTCGTGGTAGAGCTACTACTCCGCCAATTGAACTTCGACCCAAGCGACGTGGCCGAAATCCACGCAGAGCTTGCGGAGAAGTTCTTAGAAGAGGGCAAGGCGCTTCTAGACAAAGACCCCGTGCAAGCAAGCGAAAAGCTCTACAAAGCCGCAGAGGAGGCGGTAAAGGCGGCGGCGTACCGCTTAGGCCTTTCAGAGGTTATAAACAGAGTTGAGGAGAGGGGGAGGTGGACCGTCACAGATTTAGAAAAGGCGGCTAGGGCCGCGGCCCGCGTATTGGGAGAGGACTTCTACGTGGGGTGGGACAGGGCCAACTACCTACATGTCTGGGGCTTCCACGAGGCAAAGCTTGATCCCGATGCCGTGAGGGAGAGAATCCCCCACGTAGAGAGAGTAGTGGAGCTCGCCAAGTCTACACTTGGAAAACCTCAAAAACGGTAATATTTATTGACCAGTGGGATGGTCTGACGAGGCTGTGGTAGTGGGGGTTGACACGTCCTCAGTAGTGGGCGCCTTGGTGTTGCTGACTTTTGCAGTCCTTGTGGCGTTGTGGCATGTGTATGTGGTAGCGGCGACTTTCGGAGCCTTAGCCGCGTTGATTCTATATAGCCATATTTCTGCGAGTAGGCGCGTTGAGGCTTTGCTTAAGGCCCTTGACGAGGGGCGGCCCCTTAAGCTAACCGCTGGGGTGTTGGAGACCTACTACCTCCACAGGGGTAGGCATAGCAGGAGCTGGGCTCGCTTCTCCCCAACCGGCGAGGCGGCTCAGATCGAACCTGGCCCCTATCTGTACGTGGGAGAAGCCGACTGGGAGTACTTGAGAGCCTACGCCTTCCGCGTGGAGGACAGCTGTTGCAGAGGGCTCTACGTAATAGCAGTAGAGCCCTCCCAAGCCCACGCGCTTACGGGCGAGATCGCTGCCTCCACGCCTGCGGGAGACTGGGCCTCCGCGCGGATAAGGCCCCTCGGCCCCGGCGCCGCCGAGGCGTCGATACAGTTTTACAAAGTCAAGGCCAGGGCGGCCAGGCTGGAGCTGGAGGTAGAAGTGCCGGGGGAGAGGAAGGCTAGGATAAAACTAGCAGAGACGGCGGAGGGAAACGTCACCACGACGCTCGACCTCTCCGCAGGCCCGGCCAAGATCGTAATAGTAGGCTCTACACGGCTCCAACTAAGAAAGACATTTGGGAGAGAACTCGCCGGCCTCGCCCCTGGGGTACAGTACAAGCTGAGACTGGTATTAGACACGCCCCTCGCCCGCGACGTAGTAGAAGAGCTACTAGTAACCCCCACAAAGCCCCAATAACACCACAGCACAACACCCAGAACCCACACCGACGAATTTATTTTTAAACGTGTTGTATTATGTGTGGAGGAGTTGAAGGAGCTTCTCCGCCGCCTCGCCAAGGAGGAGAAACAGTTTTTAAGAGAGGT
>JAVZUI010000029.1:0-20903 GCA_038879095.1 Pyrobaculum sp.
AAGGTTTCCACACGTCTTCGAACGGAGCTTGGGGGCCGGCCCGGCCCGAATCTCAAAAAGAGGATTGAAAGGACACCAGAGCTCAAGCTTGCCCCTGTGGTGGGCGTCGTGTTGAATCTCAAAAAGAGGATTGAAAGTAATGCGCTCACAGGACCATACCCATGTAAATATTCGTTGATGCCGAATCTCAAAAAGAGGATTGAAAGGCAACCGACATTTTGACGCGGGGGGCCTTCGGGGCCTCCGGAAGGGAATCTCAAAGAGAGGATTGAAAGAGTCAAGTCGTACATGAGCAGGGTGCGGTCGTAGTACAGGCCGGGAATCTCTAAAAGAGGTTGAAAGATAGTGTTGTGTTTTGTATGTGTTTGCAAATTTTTCTTTTGTTTTTGCGGGGTTGAATGTTTATATATTTCGTATTACCGTCGCATATGGAGCGGCAGTCTGAGTTGCAGAAAAGTTTTGAGCCGCTTGTGGACTTGCTTGCCGAGTTGGCTAGGGAGAAGGTGTATGGTCCGCTTGACTTGTTGAGTAGGGTTGAGGACAGCGACGAGTTTTATATGAGGCTGGCGCGGGAGGCGCTTTACTCCGCTCTTAGGTACTACTCGACCTCCGGAAGGCCCGTGCAGAACTTGGAGGCCGCCGTGGAGCAGGCCTTGAGGATTATCGAAAGGAGGCCCTACTTCGCCAAGGAGCTGGCCCTAAAGGCGCTGGCCAAGGCCATGAGCACCGAGACGGAAAAGTCGGGCGGTAGCTAGGGCTATGTTCGTCTCGTTTGGCCTTCGGTTTAGGGCTGAGGTCGAGGCGCTTAACATGGCCGAGTCCGTGGGGAACTACGCGAGGCACAGGCTTGCGCCTATAATACTCGTGAGGAAGGGGGACGACGGCTCCATCAAGGAGTACAAGGTCACCATGGCCCCTGCGGTGTCCGGCCAGTCCGTCGCGTATGGCTATATGGCCGCGTTGGTCCAGCTCGCCCTCGAGAGGAAGCTCCCGGTCAGCGACCAGGCCAAAAACTACGAGAAGATAGGGGGCTTCTTCAAGCGCGCCGACGACGCGAACCTGCAATACGACGATAGGGTGAAGACCTGCGTGGTCGAAGACCTCACGGGCTTTATGGTGGCCAAGGAGGGGGGCCAGCAGAGGGGCGTAATGATTAGGCGTACCTCGCCGGTCATGTTTAGCTACTTGGTGCCCGACGGCACGTCTGGGAGGGGGGTTGTGATGCCTCAGCTACACGTGAGGTACAACCTACAGGACCCGAATGCCCAGCGCCCGTTCCAAGTGGAGGCGGGGACCGCGGTCTACATCCAGGGGATCGCCATCGATGTCGATAGGATAGGGAAGCTGTCCGACGGGGGCTACGTCCAGGATAGAGAAAAGAGGGTGGAGCTCGCCTTCGACGCCTTGAAGTTGCTCTACGGCGGCCTTCTGTTCGGCGCCAAGAAGGCCAGGTACAACCCTATACTGGAGCCGCTGGGTGGCATCGCCTCGGTCTCCGACAAGCAGTTTGTGGTGTCTCCGCCTAGGTTTGAGGACTACGTCGGTTTCAACGTGAAGAGGGCCGCCAAGTACTTAGGCAAAGTGTCCCTCTTCTGCTTCGACAGGGAGGGCATAACCAGCTGTGGGAAGGTCGCCGCGCAGCAGAACGGCCCCCGCGTTACCAGGGTCGACACTCTGGAGGAGCTAATAGACGCGGTGAAGGTCGAGGTGTTGAATCAGCTGAAGGGTCCGTGACGCGGCTTGTGTACGTACTGCTCCGTGTAGACTTTTACTCTCCATACACCTCGGTGCAGTTTTTTGCAGAACACGGGAGGGGCGTCCCCGTCCCTCCTCCATCCACCCTCCTGGGCGCGCTGGCCGCTGTGTTGTACCACCCCACGGAGCGCGAAGTGGGCGAAGAGGTGACCAAGGCCGTGAAGTACGCCTCTTTTCACGTGCCGCACTATTATTCAGTGGAGAACATATCGCGGCACTTCACCTGGCTCAGCCAGAGGAAGGGGAGACTTAAGGCGGTCGAAGCCGCCATGAGAATACTCGGGGGTGCCCCCTTGCGCGAGGTCTACGACGTCCTGAGGAACTACGCCAACGTTAGGAAGCCCGAGGAGCTGGAGAGGTACGGCGCGGTCGAGGTGGCTAGGATGGTTGCCCAAGTATTGTTGTCGCCGGCTACGAGGCTTGAGACGTACTTCGCCGACGGGGGCTACTTGTTGTACGTAGTCGAGGACGCAAAGACTGCGGAGGCTGCGCGTATGATTTACAGAGTTGGTCCGAAGGAGGCCTTGGTGGCGGTTACGCCCGTGGACGTAGAGCGGGTGGAGAGGTTGGAGGACGGCGTGGTTAAGACGCGTTTTTACTTCCCGCGCGAGGCGGCGCGCAACGTCATCAATTGCGTCGAGGCGTACATGTTCGACAGGCCGGTGGAGGACCCCATCACCGCGGCTCCGAGGAAGTACTGCCTGCCCGACCCCGTCCACGACATTGAGGTGGAGCCCTCCGAGGGGTGGGCGCCCGTGAAAATAGTCGCCGAGGGATTGGAGCTTTTCGCCGTCGTGCCGGACTATGCCGCGCCGTAGGGGGACTTCCTCTTCTTCGGCGGTGTGCGTTGATGTGAACAACGTCGATAGGTTTCTTGACTTCATATTTTTCTTTAAGGCTAATGCCACGGCTATTTTGACAAGTGGACAAGACCTACATGGCTCTACCTTGGACAAGCTTGTCGAGGATTATAATAACTACTTGGGGCAGTTCAAGAGGCGGGGTAAGTCGGGCCCGGAGCCCCTCGCTTTGGAGGATTTTACCTCATGCGACGTTGAACTTTCCTCAGACGAGTTGATAGAGATGAAGGAGTATCTGAAGTCGTCTGACTATCCCTATAGGTACAAGACTTCGGAGACGTTTAAGACGGTGAGGGCCTTCCAGAAGCTGGCGAGGGCGGCCGATGCGCTGATGGCGGTGACTGTAGGCGATGTGAGGTACGTGATGGTCGTGGACATACCGCCCAGCTACGTGGCCAGCAGGTCTCACATGTCCGAGGTCAACAGGAGGTTCTTACGGCTGGCGCGGAACGTGGAGGGCTTCACCGAGCTTTTTGTCTTGGCCAACTCGTTGCTCGCCTTACAGCTTCCCGACTGCAACGTCGCGTCGAGGCTTATATCGATAAGCGGTAAGTTCTACACGTCTACCCCACTCTCGGCGGGGCCTTTGTGCAGAGCTAGGCACTTCGCCCAGTTCTACGTGGATTTGGTGGAGGCGGGGTCGAAGTATACGTCTTACGTGGCCTCTGCGCTTTTGAGGTATTTACAGGTGGAGGATCGGGGCGACCTTTACGCAATTGTCCGCAACATGTCTCAGACTGAGAGGCTGGGCGAAAAGGAGCGCGGGGCCTTGGCCGCTCTGTTGGGTAAGATATGAGGGTGGCGATAAAGAAGGCGTTGGACTTGGTTAAGGAGGGCCGTGACAAAATTGTGCTGGAGCTCCCCACGGGGTATGGGAAGACCGTTGCGGGGCCCCACCTCTACGCCGCATTTAAAGGCGCCGGCCTCTGCTGGAAGGCTGTCCACGTCTTTCCCCTCCGGACGTTGCTCCACAAGGCGCTTAGGGGCTACGTCGAGTCCCACCCCGACGTGGAGTTCACCTACCAAGACGGCGACGTGACGTTGAGGAGGGAGGGCTACGTCAAAGATCCGTACTTCACTGGGGAGTACGTCTTAACCACTGTCGACTCCTTTGTGCACAACCTCTTTAAGGCCCCTGTGGCGGAGCTGTCCAGGGTGTTGAAGGGGCGGGCCGTGCACTACCACGTGCCTTTTGCTTACATATACCCGTCTTGCGTCTTCTTCGACGAGGCCCACGTGGTGGCGCAAGACGAGCGGGGGAAGGCCGCCGCGGCTCTCAAGGCGTCGATCAACTCGCTGATAGAGGCGGAGGTCCCCGTGGTGGTCATGTCTGCCACGCTTGGGGAGTGGAAGTGGGAGTTTTTCGACGACTTTGTCTTCGTGAGGCTGGGGGGTTCGGACAGGAGCGATGGGCGCCTAGTGGAGGTCCACGACGGGGATTTCGAGAGGCAGATGGGGGGCGTCAAGTACTCCGTCAGGGCCATAGACGAGGGCGAGGTGTTGGATGTTGCGAGGAGGGAGCTCGCCGAGGGGAGGAGGGTGCTCATAGTGGTTAACAACATATGTAAGGCAGTGAAGTGGTTCAGCGAGCTGAGGGGGTCCTACAGCGCGGCGTTGATCCACTCTCAAATTGCGCGGGGGGAGAGGGCGAGGGCTGAGGAGGCCCTGGGCTCTGCCAGAGTTGTGGTGGGGACCAGCGCCATAGAGGCGGGGGTGGACGTCACATTTGACACTTTGATAACGTCGGCCGACTCGCCGGAGTCTGTGGTGCAGAGGGTGGGGAGGGTCTGTAGGTACGGGGGGAATTGCGAGGGGAGGGTCTACGTGTTTGGCGACGGAGCAGACCGCTACGAGGCGGTCGCCGAGTGGCGGCTTCCGTATAAAGAGGACAGCTACGCCTCGCTGCTTTCCAGCAAGCTGGAAGTGGACCGCAGGCTCCTCTGGGTGTTGGACCAGCTCGGCGACTTGTTGTTCGTAGACCCTGTAGAGCTGTCTAGGGTCTTCAGAGGCGCTGGGTACAGCTTCGTTAGGGAGGGAGTCCTCCTGGAGGTCTCCACGACGCCTACCTACACGCCGGAGGGTAGCTTCGCCGCATCGGTAGAACGCATACGTTTCAAGGTGGGGGTGCTGGAGGGGGGTTCCGTAGAGGAGGTGGAGAGAGTCGATTCGGAGTGGCTTTACAAGTGGGTGGAGGAGCGCGGGGAGTTCCCCACTCTTTATGCGAAGGAGTACGTGCCTGGCCTGGGGCCGCGGTATGAGTGCTGACTGCCTCGCCGGACCTGGCGAGCCTCTGGGACAACACCTGTTGGAAGTGGCGTGTTGCGTACGGCGCGAGGGCAAGGCGGTGGCTTTAAAAATCGCCAAGTCGTTTGGGCTGAGGCCGGAGGAGGCCAGGGACTTGTTGTTCTACGCGGCTTTGATGCACGACGCGGGTAAGGCCGACGTCAAATACAGCGACGACAGCGGCTACTACCCCTTCCACGAGGCCAAGTCAGTCGCCGTTATCTACAAGGCGCTTAGGGAGCTGGGGTTGGCGGGTAGCTGCAAGCCCTCGGACAGCCCCTACTCCCTCTTGTTGCTGAGCGTGGCGCTACACCACTACTCGCACAAGCGTTACAACAGGGCCGAGTCGGCGAGCTTCAAGAAGAGGTGCGACGCTGTGGAGGAGGCGCTCCGCGCGTGGAAGCCCGAGTCAGAGCTCGGCGAGAAGATACGACAGAAGACTCTCGAAGTCTTGTCAGCGGGCGTGCCAGGCGACATATGTTTCGGCGTCTTGGCTACATCGTTGAAGAGGGCCGCCACGCCCCCCAGAACAAGGAAGGCCGCCATGGCCGTATTGGGGATATTAAACAAATGCGACATACAAATAGCCAAAGCCCGTAGGAGGCAACCTCATGGAGGCGAATAAGACGCGTTGTGCAGATGCGGGCTGGACCCCTGTCATAGAATATTTAAAAGGAGGCGGTCTGGCTTCTACGTGAAGGTTTCTGTGGAGGTCCCGAATAGGCTGTCCGGCGAGATGTCCCTAGCCCCCGTCACGGTGGTTATGGGCCCGCCAGGGTCGGGGAAGACCACTCTCCTTAAGCTCATATACTTCGCCCTATACGCCGAGAGCCGCTATATGGTGCCCGACGAGCTAATGATGTACTTACGTGGGCTGGGGGGTAGTTTGAGGCTTTCGTTCTTCCTTAGACCAACGGTGGAAGAAAGGGGGCGTGAGCCTGATCTAAAGCTAGATTGCGCCAGCGAGAAGAAGCCGCCTTGTGATGTAAAGGGCATGGTTAGAATGAACCCTTTCTATCTGCCTATGGAGTATGAGGTCCTTGCGAAAAATCGCGCCTGTGGGTTTTCCTATGAGTCGTATCGATCATTTCTTGAAGCTTGGGCTAGGTTTACGGCTGGGTTTGGGCGCAAGGCTCCCCCCTGTGCAGAGGACTACTTGCGAGTAGTAGTGGGAGACCCCCTTGAGGGAAAGATGGAGCTTAGATTAAGGGGCTCGGAGGTTTACGAGGCGCTCCCCGGCGGGGAGGTGCCGCTTGCGGCCTCGTCGACTACAGTGGCCAAGCTGGGGGTCTTGGAGCAGTTGTTTCTCAGCGGGCTCCTCGACGACTACGACCTCTTCCTCTTGGACAGCCCGGAGGCCGCCCTCCACCCCGTGGGGCGGGCTAGGCTGTCGCTGTTGATACACTCCCTCGCCAACTGCGGGAAGACGGTGGTGGTGGCGACGCACGACGTCATGTTCCTAGACATGTTGAGCTGCGTCGGCTGTGTGAATAAGATTTTTCGCGCAGATGTCAAGCCTGCGCAGACCGCTTTGTACCTGCTCGGCGGAGGGACAATTAAGCAGCTGGACGTCTTGGCGTCTTACATAAAGGGGTATACTGAGTACATATACGCGCTGTACGGCTACAAGGTTGACGAGGTTGCTGAGGGGGTGGCTGTGGTGAGACGTGGGGAATGAGGTGCCCGTGCGTCGTCCGCGTCTATGAAGAGGGCCACTCCACGTACTACGTGTTGTGCACCTTGGAGGCCCACGACGCAAATGAGCTCGACCACCTCTTGAGATACGGGGGGAGCGTTAAGACGTGTCAAAACTGCGGTTGCCGGGGGGACAACCTAGTGGACTGTGTCTACCGCTGTGGCGACGGGAGGGTGGTGGGGGTGGAATTCAAAAGCGACTTCAAGCCGCAGTCTAAAAAGGTGGGGTGCGGATTGGGGGCCAGCTCCATCGTCGTAGTTGTCGTAGGCAGGAGGACGTTGCCAACGCGGCATTTTCAAAGGCCCGTGGGGCTGGACGAATTCGTAGTAGTGGAGAGCCCCTTGGAGCTGTGCGACGAAGAGGTGGCCGAGAGCCGTTTCTGTGGCAATGACGTACGTGGTCAGAGTTAGGCTGACGCCCGCCGAGCCGCTGGTGCTGGTCAACTTCACGGGGACAGTGGTGGAGTCCCTCGTGGTGAGGGCGCTGGGGGACCCGTCGCTACACGACGTTAGGCCTAAGCCGTTTTCGGTGACGCCGTTTTTCCTCAACGGCAGGCCGGTGGTGGACAAGGCCGCCGTCCCGCCCGGCGCCCCGCTGGAGTTTAGGGCCGGCTTCGCCGACGAGAAGCTGGCCTTCCGCTTCGTATCCTCGCTGAGGGGCGAGGTGGAGCTCTTCGGCAGGAGGGCCGCCGTGGCGGAGCTGGAGTTCAAAGACGCGTTTATAGACCCCCTCCCCGCGGCGCAGTGCTTCAAGGCCGAGTTCCTCACCCCCACGAGGTTCGCCACCCCACCCCTGTACAAGAGGAGGAGGGCGGTATTCGACTTCCTACCCCGCCCCCTCACAGTCTTCAAGTCCGCCGTGAGGCACGGCAGGTCGCTGGGCCTCCTGAGGCTGGGCGCCCCCTTCCTCAAGTGGGTCTACACCTACGTGGCGCTGACCGACTTCGGATGCTTCGGCAAGTGCGTCCACACGGTGAGGCTACCCAACGGAGGCGTGGCGAGGGGCTTCGCCGGCTGGGCGCTGTACAGGGCGTTCGGGAGGAGGAAGCTGGCGGACATGTGGCGCGTCCTCCGCCTCATGGAAGTCTTCAACGTGGGGACGGGGAGGGGCATGGGCCTGGGAGTCGTGAGGATAACCCCCCTCGACTGCCCGCCTGCCGGGGCCGGCCGACGCTCTTAGAGGCCCCGCGCCTGCCAGGCGGCCGGCGTCTGGCCTTTTTAGCTCGGCTTCTGTCTTAGTACCAAGACGCCTCTGGGGTCTTTCAGCCTGAGGCCTAGGGTTTCCCGTAGGAGGAAGAGGTGGCCTCCGTCGTCGGGGCCTAGGTACGTCAGGGAGGTGTCTACGCCTACGGCTACGTCGACTACGGAGGGGTGTGTCGAGGCCAAGACCGCCACGTCGTCTTTTAACTGGGGGAGAACCGCCACGTCTCTTACCAGCGACTTGACTCTAGCCAGCTCCGTCACGCCTGTCCTCTCCACGACGGCTAGCAACTTGGCGTACCTGCCGGGGCTTACGAAGAGGACGTAGGGCTCCGGCACGTATTCGCCGTACAACAAGCCCACGGCGGCGGAGATCTCGGCGGTCGCAGAGCCGGGGGCGTCCCAGGAGGAGATGGCGAAGTTCTTGACCTTGGTGTTGGCTAGGAGCTCGTTGAGGATGAAGGAGTCCTCTTCGTATGTCAACCTCGCCGCCGCTTGGTCTGCCACCGCCGAGTAGACCTCCTCCCCGCGGGACCTGGCGTACTCCACCTGTCTTTGAGATATTGAGAACTTGACGCCTATCTCTCTCAACAGTACCACAGACCTAGAGGCGGACAAGACGGGGCCCGCCGATACCTCCTCCAAGGGCACTGTGTCCACGGGGCCCGCCTGGTATACGCTGAGGTATTTCCTAAACCTCCTCATGCCGCCCGCCGCCTCCCTGACCCTAGACTCGATGGCCCTGAGCTCCTCTTCGGACAGCGCCGAGGACCTCACGACGTCGAGCGGGGGGTCGCCGCCGGCCGCCACGCCCGTCAGCTTCTCCACCTCAGACGCCCCGGCCTGTAGCTGGCCCGCCTGCTCCGCGTCGTACGCCTTCAACAACGCCAAAAACTCGCCGAAGTGCGTCTTCTCCTCCCTCGCCACGTCTTCAAAAACCTTCCTAACCCTCTCGTCTTTGACCAGCCTAGCCAGCTGTAAGTAGAGGTTTATGGCGTCTAGCTCGGCCATAATGGCGACCCTAAGCGCGTCTGCCACCTCGCCCTCGGAAAGCACCCTCTCCCTAAGCACCTCGGCCGGATTCTTCGAAAACATATTACACATTGAACCTATATAAAAGAATTTGGCCCGCCGCCAACTCCGCCCGCCTTAGCAAGCCCCGCCGCGTGGCAGATGCGCCGGGGGCCCGACGCCCAGGGGACAGAGCACTCTCCAAACGGTCCGCTCCACGTGCTCCGCCCACCTCGCTGGTGGCGTCATCGGCGTCCTCCTCCGCCTGGAAAAGGCGGCCGTCGCCAAGCGCAGTGCCGCGGGGGCCAAGGTGGGCCGTTGCCTCTTAATGTAAAAGACGCCGGGCGCCCCGGCCAAGCGGCCCGTCGATGTTGCGACACCACGGCCTTCGCCGTGAACGACGCCCCCGGCTCCACTGCGGCAGTCTTGCCGTCTGCGCCGGAGGGGATGGGCCGCCCGTTTAGGTAGAGGGGGTGGGCGTACACCTTATCCTTGGGCTCGGCGGCTCTCCTGAGGAGCTCTAGGAGGAGGCGGTAGGCGAATGAGCCGCTCCACCCGGCGAGGAGACACGGCGTCTTAGCCGCGAGGACGAGGTCCACCAAGTACCACACACACCACCCACGGCCCCAAAATAAATTTAACCCCCGCAGACGCGGGTCAGCAGATTACCGTGGGCACTCCGCGGGCCTCCGCGGCTTCGGCCTGTCTAACGTCTGCTGTGAGCAACTTCGCGTTTTTCTCAACGCTTTGGGCTATGTACAAGGCGTCGTACACCGTTACGCCATCCTCCAGGGCTATGCTGAACGCCAGCTCTACGTACCTCCTCTCGTCTTCTACAACGACGGCCTCCGCCTCGACCAGCCTCCAGAAGGCCTTCCACACCTTGAGGACTGTGCCGCGGTCTGCCAGCTTCCTCATGTAGTGTTTCCAAAGGGCGTTGGCCACCTCCTTGACGGCGTGGTCCACCGTGTAGAGAGGCTGGGCCCGGACGGCTCTGCTAACCGCCTCCCAGCCCTCCTCTCTGAGCAGGTACTTTACCAGAGCCGAGGCGTCAACTACTATCGCGGTCCTCTCTGACATACCCCGCGGCGGTGCCCCTAGGCGCAGGGGCCACGGAGGCGAGCTCCCTCTCCACCTCCTCCACCGCCTGCAACCTCTTGTACTCCCTCACCACGGTTTCGATGTACTTCCTAATCTCCTCGCTCCAGTTAACCCTGTCCCTCAGCCGGTCCATCTCCTCCTTAAGCCTCTTCGGCACGCGTATAGAGATAACCACGCTCACGCCTCCCCAGTAGTACAAGCTTATATACATAACCCCCACTATCCAGTACTACAAACAAGTCTACAACCGCCCCAGCCAGCGGACACCATACACTCAGCACAACCTCCCAGGCAAACGGCGTCAAGAGACACAGGACGCCGCGTTAAAGGCGTAACCCGCTAGCCCACACGGCACATTTCGCAGGATCTACTATATAATAGTTTCCCGTGACATGGCTTTACATGCGTAATCATCAAAACTCCTATCCCTCCGCTGTGGTGCACAATGGAGATTATGGGTCAAATCCGCTAGTTTTCGCCACATCTCTAATCTCCGGCGTGTCGGCGGCATTTATTTTCCTACTCTACCCTCCGGCGAAGTCAATAAGCCCCGCCTTCTGGATCTGCGATTTGTTTAAATAGAAGTCCGTCACCTAGAATATGGATGTTGAGTTTAGGGGGTCGCATGCCTTTTTAGACTCGTCTCTTCACTTCGCAGACCTACGGGGGAGGAACGTGTTGCTAAACGCCGCGAGGTGGCTTGTGGCGGTAGCCGGAGGCGCCTCTGCAGTACACGTCCACGTAGAGGAGGTCAAATACGTGCCGAGGGAGTTGTTAGAGTTCTTGGCGTACTTAATTTACCCAGCCAGAATTGAGCTGAGGAGAAGAGCGGCAGACGGCGAAGGCGGAGAGGAGCTTGAAGAGAGGAGCCGCGAGTACATGTGGCCGTTTTTACGCTACAGCCATAAGACGGGGGCGTGTACTCTCTGTGGCAGGTCTCGCGACTCCTTGGGCGGGTGTATTGCGGCTGAGCTGAGAGACCACGTTGCCAGGGGCGAGGATCTGTGCCCTGCGTGTATGATCGCTAGGCTTTTCGGCCGCGCGGCGAACAAGGCGGCGTTTTTATTCTACGTGGGGCGGGAGGAGTTAAAACTAGGCGAGCCAGACGCTGAGTACGAAGACCCCCACAGTTTCGCCGTCTTTAAATTCTACAGACACGGAGGGGGGAGGAAGGCCATAGACGACACCGCCGTGCTTTCCGCATGCGGAGTCACGGTGGCGGTGGTGGGGGTGAAGAGAGAAGTGGTGAACGAGGAGGGCATGTTGCATAGGTACCTCTCTAGGGTCAGCGGGAGCCTAAGAGGCGGCGACTGGCGGAGGGTGGCCGAGACGAGGGAGGAGTATTTAAGACAACTCGTCAATAGGGTTAAGGAGCTCGACGGCGTAGACCTCGGCGACGTCATATACCAGCCGAGGGGTTGCGGCGTGGTTGCCCAGCTCTCCGGCGTAAACGCCTGGGGGGAGCTGGAAAGCACAGACCTAGACCTACTCGCCTCGTCTGAGGGGACCAACATCGTCTATGTCATTAGGGTAGACGGAGATAAATTCGGCGAGTTCAGCAGGAGGTATAAAAAAGAGGAGGAGCTAGCCGCTTTCAAGTCCGCCGTAGCGGGAGCATTCGAGGCGTCGGTGAAATCTGCAGTAGTTTACTCAGGCGGCGACGAGAGCTTGATAGCCGCCGTCTCAAAGTCTGCGCTGAGGATAATAGTCGCGTTAGAGGGCGTGAGGAGGCTCTACCAACGCCTCGGCTGAGAGGCTGGCCAAAACCTCTCTATCTCAGCCGCTGTGGTGGCCGCCAGGTACAAAACCCCCATGTACTACGTCGTCGAGCTGGCCAACAGGGGGGTAGAGGAGGTCAAGGAGGCGGGGAGAGACGGGCTCTTCTTCACATACCTAAAAGGCCTCTACTCGGGAGGAGGCATCGTCAAGTTCGCCATGCTAGAGGCGGTCAAGAAGGCGGCGCGGAGATTTGCAGAGGAGATGCCCAACCCCCAAGACCTCCAACAAGCCCCAGAGCTCGCCTCCTCTGTGTACCTAGGCCTGCCTTATGCAGGCCCCGGCGTAGCAACCGTGGTGAAAGACCTGGCAAGCCTCCTAGAGACATGACCCTCTACGCCCAGGTTTTAAAAGTGGACAAGTACACCACCACCGAGCCTATGAAAGTGGCAGAGCTGGCCCACGGCGCCGTCACAATGAGAAAGATGCCGCCCTACGTGCCATCCACCACGCTCTTCGGCGCCTGGCTCGCCCAGCAAATATCCAGCAACCAAATTAAAAAGCCGCCACGCCCACACGACGTCCTCAACTTCTTGAAAAAACAAAATGAGCTACACTTCTACCCAGCCCTACTACAAGTAGAGGGCATGCTAGGCACGTTTCAATGCGAAAAAACGATGTGTACGTTAGTAGACTTCGCATCGCTAGGCGCATACACGGCGTCGATAAAACCGACTAAGCCGAGGCTGGAGCTACGCGTCGGCATATACATCGACCGAGCCGCCAAGACTGGAAAATACGGAGCCTTCTACACGTATACAGTCGCCGTCGCCGAGCGCGACAAAATTGGCCTAGTAACCGCCGCCCCGCCCCTAGGGCAAAGGCTCCAAGTGGGGTACAAAAAGACGTATGGCCTAGGCGAGGCCGAGGTAGAAAAAGCCACGCCAGTAGCCCCCGTGAAGTCCAACAAATTCCTCCTACTAGCCCCCACGCCGATATCCACCCTAACAAACCTAAAAATCAAAGCCATAAAGGTCAAGTACTACCCCCGCTACTATATATACCTTTTAATAACCAACAGATTTTACGTCGTGGGCCGCCACTTCGACGAGCCCTACGCCGCCCCCGGCACAGAAATCACCCTAGAGGACTCCGCCCATCCCTTCGAGCTGTGGGGCCAAATAGCCAATCAAATAGACGAGATGAAAGTCTGGCGCCAAAACGGCCGCCAAGAAGACGAAGAAGTCGCCGAGCTGGTAAAAGCCAAGGCAAAGGCCACACTAGCCGCGCCAGTGGCCCTTATATAATATGGTCAGCGTAGAAATCGAGACCAAATCCCCCCTACACATCGGCGGCACAGAGGCGGGGCTAATAGACCAGCCCACCTTCAAAAGAGGAGGAAGACCCATAATACCAGGATCCACAATCAAAGGCGCCACAAGGTCCACGCTGGAGGAGGCCCTGAGGCGAAAAATAGCCGAAAAAGCCGGCAAGCACGGCAGAGACGTAGAACTCGCCAGAGAAGCCCGGCACATCTTAGAGGAGGCCTTCGAAAAACTAAGCAAAGTAATGGGACAAGACCTAGCCACCGCCTTCAGACAAATCGCAGAAACCCCCCAGCTGGAGCCCTACGCCTACTTCCCCCTCGTCTGCGACCCCCTCTCCGGGCTACACTGCAACCCCCCACTCTCCGCCAGAGACGTCCCAGAAGACAGGCTAGAGACCGTGAGGTTCTTCGCCTCGGCAATCCTCATGAGGAGGGTATCCACAGACAAGCTCTACTGCCCAGCCTGCTCCCTCTTCGGAGGAAACGGCCACCCCTCCCCACTCGTCTTCAAAGACGCCGCCCCGGAGGGAGACGTCGCCACGGCCCTCCAGACCAGAGTCTCCATAGACAGACTCACAGGCGCCGCTAAGCAGGAAAGGCTATTCACCGTGGAGTACCTCCCCCCAGGCCAGAAGTTCAAAGGCGAGGTAAAAAAAGCAGAGCCACACAGCATATACACACCCCAAGACCTGCTCTACCAGCTAGAAGAATACACGAAAAAGATACTACCCTGCATCAAAAACCTCGGCAAATACAAAAGCGTAGGATACGGCGAAGTCGACGTCAAAGCCGACAACAACACCAACTGCGAAGTCGACAAAGTCGCCGAAGAGCTAGTAGACAAGTGGCTAGAAGATGCAAAAAAAGACCCAGACCTAACATTCCTCAAATAACTACTACCAGACACCCCTAACACAGACGAAGTAATAAAAGTAGTAAAAGAAGCCAGGAAAAAGATCTTGTGTCTGCTGGGGCAATGCGGCGACTAGTCGAAAAATACCTCGAAAAACGACACCTAATAGAAACCCTAGAAGCCCTCAAACAGCTCACAGACATACGCCTAGCCGAGCTATTAGAAGACAAAGAACTCGCCCAGATGGTACACGCAAAACAGATACAAAACCTAAAAACATTAATAAAAACAGCAAAAAGGAGATATGGGTAGCTCTAACCAACTAGACATAAGAGTCATCCCATACACCCACCGCTACGCCGCCGCCTACAAGATCGAGATAGAGACAGTCTCCGAACTGACAATAGGCGGCGGCTCCCTCGAAAGAGCCACCTCCCCCTTCGACATACCCGTCGCAAAGATGTACATAGACGACAAGGTCATACCCTACATACCAGCCTCCACGGCCAAAGGCCTCCTAAGAAGCCTAGTTGAAGAAGAAATCAAAAAATGTAGACAACCCACTAATAACTTATATGAGGTCCTAAAAACCGCGTACAACCCCAATGAAAGCCGAGAAACTCTAAGAGAACTCGGCGAAAAGGCGCTGAAAAAGACCTTGGCCCAGTTCATAGCAGAAGAAATCCTAAGAGACATAGAAGACAAATATGCAGAAGGCGGCATTGGAAAAGTTGAAAGCGAATACTCCAACTACAAAATTAAGGAGCTACTTGAAGCTGTCAAGGTCACTCCCTACGTCTGCAACCCCGTCATCGAGGGCCTGGCGTGCGAGCTCCCCGTAAGGCCCTACAAGCAACTCTACCTAAAGGCCCTTGGGGCGACGCGGTACCCCTGCGTCGTCTGCCTCACCTTCGGCGCGCCGGGCTACGCCTCGAACATACACATCACAAACCTGTACCCCAAAGGAGAACTCGGCAAAAACTACTTCATCCTCACAAGAGTACACGTGGCAATAGACCGACTAACAGGCGCCGCCGCAGAGGGCAAGCTCTTCGAAATGGAGTACGTAACCCCAGGCACCAAGTTCATAGGGTACATTCTTGTAAAGGGAACGCCGGCATCACTCGAAGAATCTAAATGCGAAACGATAATTGAGAAATGGAGACAGGGAGATGTGGACAAGATACCATCAATGTTAATCAATATGCTAGTACAAAAAGACTTATTCACGAGCCTGGGCCGCCGCAAATCTACAGGAATGGGAGAAGTGAAGGTGAAAATTGAACAGGTCTCTAAGCAGGAGATCGCAAGCATAAAAGACGAAAAAATGTTGACGCAGATAGCCGAGTGGGTCGCCGGGGCGCTATGATCCTGAGCGATTTAGTAAATGCATTACAGCAGTTTAAATTTAGCAATAATGAAATCTCCAAATTTAAAAAACAAGTTTGGGATGCAAAAACAACAGTAAGATTAGTGGCCATTCTGTGGATGAATAACATTAAAGAAGAGACGTTACAATTAGACACGTCAAGAGACGATATAAAAAACATAGGAAAATTCTTAAACCAGAATGCGAACAGGCATCCGCAACTTGGCTACGCAACTTTGGGATTCATAGTTCAGTTAGCTAAAGAAAAATGAGCACCACATCACTTAATACCAAACATATTGAAAGCATAATAAAGAGTGTCGAATCACCGGATTTAGAAGATAAAGCTTGCGACAAAAATGTAATATACGGCCTATATGAATTAATCGAAAAATCATATAGTCTTAATCCTAGTGATAAGTTCTTAAAAATTTACCTCGATAAAGCAACGAGAGAAATTGATAAGAGTCCTAGAGCCACCACCGCCAAAGGCATGCTGAGATATGCGTTTGAAAAGTACCTTCAATATAAGGCATCAATTTTACCAGAGAAGCCACACGAAGTCCCGTACGCCTTGAGTAATCTAGTGTTTGGATCGTCAAAAAAGGCTTCAGTGGTAAAGTTCTGGATTAGCAGACGTGAGGTGCATTATGATTTCGTCATCCATCCACAAGCTATGTATGAACTACTAAGTGCAGGCGTGCCGTACAGCAGACAGCGAGATGTATTAGCTTTACTCTTAAAAAGATCCACGTTAATGATCCCCCACCTAATAAGCCATGAAAGTGAGTCGAAAAATCCACCAAATATACTGAAAGAAGCAGCCACCAAGTTGAGCTTTTGCTACAACAGAGAATTGAAACATGATATCTACAACTTAACAGATCAGCTGATACTGTACTACCTTAAGCATGGTTAATCGCTACAGAGTAATAATATCGTTAAAAACCGAGTTTCACAGCACCGATGGGGGGATTTTAAGATTATTAAGGGGCGACGTTTGCACGACGTTAAAAAGTAGATTTGAATCTCCGCTCATAGATCAAATGTGTAGCATCCCAGAACTTCTGCGCAGTTCAGAGCCCAAAGGGGAGCTCAAGGGGGGGTCGTTACTTCCCCGTAGAATAAGCAATAATGGCATGCAGATCTTCATCCCTGGCTCTAGCGTAAAGGGAGTCTTTAGACACGCCCTAGACATCTACGGCATAGAAAAAGTCTTAGAAACATACAACGGCGACTTACAGGTAGTGAAGAATGAAATTAGGGAACGAATAGGCCGTTTAGTCCTTGATACCTTCCATAAAAAGTCAGGTGAAGCAAATATAGTAGAAAGAGTGGCTATGGCGCTATCTCTCATTTCAAAATGGTCTTGGCTGTTAACAGTATGGGGAGATGTGCCGATGAAGGGTCACACACCTAGCGACTTGAGAGCAGTACACATACGTCGAGAATTAGAAGAAATAGTGGTACAGTTCCGGGGAGAAACCCCCGAGCCATCTCATAAGCACTATCTAGGCTACTCCGAGCTGATATTCGGCACAACAGGACTGAGAAGCGCGGTGAGATTTTCAGACTTTATTTTGAAATGCGACGACAAGTCGTATATCAAGGTGTTTCAAGCAATTAGGTTCGGATCTAAACCTTTAACGTTCTATATGGAACTCTTGCCGCCTGACGCGACCTTCGAGGGCGTAGTCGAAGTTGTAGGCAACCCCCTTGCGAGCGCCGGCGAAGTACGTGAGGCTCTTGAAATAGCCGTGGATGTGATTAACCGAGGCCTAATCGGCTTCGGCAAGCGGAAGTCGGCGGGCTTCGGCAGGGCTTATGTAGAACTTAAAGTAGAAAATGCTTAAATACGAATTCCCTTAGTCATATAATGAGTAGCCAAGGGCCACAGTACGTATTTTACCCAATTGTCTACGACTCTCAGAAGGCTGTGCCAAAGGCTCCGCAGACGGGTCAACAGGGGGGCTGGGTAGATTACCAAAAGTCGCAAAACGAAGAGTTGGTAGGACTCGGATACATACGCGGCGTCGTTTACAAGTTCCAAAACAACAACTTAGAGTTCTACTATACTGGGAACCTGTGCCACCGCCTGTATGGCATAATTATAAAAACATCGCAAAAACAGCAACATCAACATATCAATATTCCACCAGATTTAGACTACTTCGTAATAGTTGAAAAAGAGAAAGCTGAAGAAATAAAAGAGGTGTATATACCTATCACAAGCCTAAAGATGTACACCGGGCCTGGCAGTGAGAAGATAGACAAAGCAAAAATCCAGAACATGTCAAATGAAATAAAGAAATACGAAAAGATTCTCAAAGACAGAGAGCTGTACTTTATTACGCCATAGGGTTCACACTGCGCAGTATTCCCTCTACTTCTAGTTTTTTCAAGGCGAGGTACACCGGCATGGGGCCAGAGAGCTTGGGGTGCCACAAGCAACACCCTTCTACTCTCAACTTGTGCCTCAACACCTTGTAGTTTATGTGGGGGTTGTAGCTGGAGATGAGGATCCTCTTTACCTTGTCTCTTAAATCTGGCATCAACTCCGCGGCTACGTCTATGGCGTACTTCACCTGTTTATAGACGTTGGGGGTGTACAAGACGCATATCCGCTCGGCGTGGCGCAGATGGTACAGGGTGGCGGGGGAGAAGCTCTCCGTGGCCGTGACGGCCACGGCTCCCCCCGACCTTCCCAACTCCATGAGGGCTTTTCCCAGCTCTGTCTGTGGGTTGTAGGGCATGAGCAAGAACTGCAGACACCTGTCGCCGCCTGTGTAGCAGAAGTCGCAGAGCTCCCCCAGCCGCGCCGCCCCATCCCCCAAGTCGCCGTAGAACTTACAGGCGTCTGTGGTCCACGCGGCGTAGGCCAGGTCGTACATGGCGTAGAGCTCGCGGTTCTGGTCCACAAGCTCTGCCATCCTCCCCGCCGTTTTTTTCAAAAGCGCAAGAGTAAGCGAGATGTCCCCGCTATTTGGCCTGAAGATGTGGTACAACACAGCCGTAGAGGCTGCCACCCTCGCCCACTGAAGCCCAGCCCTCGCGGGGCCGAAGTACAAGGGAAGCACCACGGTGGAGTACACAGCCCGGCCAGAAGGCTCGCAACGAGTAAACACCCTCCACGGCCTAGCCAAGACGTACGCAACAGCCTCTTGACTTTCCGCAGTCTTCTCCTCTAGGCAGATGCCCTCGGCGCCCAGCTCCGAGGCAATGTAGGCATGGTCAGCGCCAAGTCCCTGCACATATATCTTCAAGTCGTCGTTGATGTACAACGTTGGAGGACTCTTCTGGAGCACTACGCCCAGGACGGTCTCTAGGACTGGCTTCAGCGAATACCTCTCTAGGAGGTACATATGGTCACGTAGAACGGCGCTGGGCTCAGCTTATAGTTAGCAGAGGGCTTTTGTTTAGGCAACTTGCCGTCGCATGCCTCTACTTTTATAAGCCTCTCCGCCTCTTCGAGAAACTCAGCCATTTCTGGTAGCAACAGATCCGTCGTAGGGGCCGTGTCGCCACCCCGATAATACACGGCGTACTCCGGCACATAGACAACCTGAACCACGCCAAATTTCTTTAACGACTCGTTTAGATACTTGTCAAACTTTTCCTTTTCAAACTCCCTCACAACAATAAGGCGGGCGGGATCGGGCAACTCCTCCCCATCCTTCTTACGCTTCCAAATCTTGACGTTGCCCACCTCCTTGACGACGTCGCCGTCCACGACGTACACCTCTCGGCAACCCCGCGTCGCCTCCACCGCCGCCGCCACGTAGCTAAGCAAATGCGCCAGCGGCTCGCCCCTCCTCCTCAAAGGCATAAACACCACAGCCACGTCGCCTACCACAGGCTCGTCACGCGGAACCTGCGGGAGCCTCGACAAACTCTCAAAATTGCCACTATCTGCGTACTCCCCCCTGCTCGCCTTCGCCTTCTCCACTAGGAACTCCCCCAAAAGCCTGTAAAACTCATCCACGTCATCCCTAAGCGCCTCCCCCGCCTCCTCCAAGTCCACCCACAGCTCCTCTAGATAGTCAGGAGAAGAAGTGGCAAAGAAGTAGTTAAGATGCCCCAAGTCGGGAAACACCCCGTAAAACAGCCTCACCAGCTCAAAATAGGCCCCCGGCACCTCCCGGGCCAACTCGCACACCTCGTCGCAACCACTTTCCCCAATGCCGAGGCCGACGTGCTTCGCCGTCGCCCCGCCCCTACAGAAGTGCACCTCCACAAACCTCCGCCACAGCTGCCTATGCCTCAACTGCTTCGCCAAAGGCTCGTCCTCCTTACTCACCAGCTCCACGGCGGCCAATCTGCCGGGCACGTATATCACAACGTCATGCTCCACCATGTTCCCCCCACCCACGAAAACAAACGGATACAACGCCACGAAGTGAGGCTCCCTAAACACAACAAAACAACCCAAAGCCAATATAAAAACTTCACCAAACCACAAACACAACAGCCGAACCCCCACGGCAACCCACGGCATATCAAACCACGCACGCAACGCCAAGCAAACAACAAACTCTCAACACCCCCACCTGACGCCCTAAACGACGTCAGGCAACCCATCTGTCAGATTCTCACAGCACGCAAAAACTGATACCATAAGACACTCTACACTCTTTCGAAAGTCTCTCGCTACTGGCGTCCCCTTCTCCGTTCAATCCTCTTTCCTCTTTTTGAGATACCTGGCGGTGAGGGTCCAGTCGCTGGAGATGGCCGCGGGGCGCTACTTTCAATCCTCTTTTTGAGATTCGCCAAACGCAGAGTTCGCCATGAAGGTCGCCGAGGAGGCCCTTTCAATCCTCTTTTTGAGATTCAGGGTTTTGACGCTGACCTACCCGCTGGACGCCGACGTTAAGCTTTCAATCCTCATTTTGAGATTCCCATCCCGTTCCCTTGCGCGCGGGGGATTCCTTGCGGGTGCGGGCTTTCAATCCTTTTTTGAGATTCACCGCTACAGAGTGTACGAGGGCCCTCTGCTGGAAAACCTTTCAATCCTCTTTTTGAGATTCAACGATTGCACAGCAGTATGGCGCTTCCGTGGTAGGCCACACCTTTCAATCCTCTTTTTGAGATTCCACCGCGTCTGATAGTACTCCACCACTCTGTCGCGCACGCCACTTTCAATCCTCTTTTTGAGATTCGTAAGCAGGCCCCCCAGCTCTGCACGGATTGGCAAGCAACTTTCAATCCTCTTTTTGAGATTCGATGGCGAAGTACCAGGCCTATGCCACTGGCGCCTACACAAAAAACTCTTTCAATCCTCTTTTTGAGATTCTGTAGCCGAGGCTGGCTGTGAAGGCGTCCTGAGTTCACAAGCTTTCAATCCTCTTTTTGAGATTCACCACAGCAACCACATGACCCTGGCCGAGTTCTGCCACTTTCAATCCTCTTTTTGAGATTCACATACGACACAGGACGCACCTTCACATACCACGTCTCGGAGAACTTTCAATCCTCTTTTTGAGATTCCTGATGGAGGACCTCACCACCCTAGCTGCAACGTTGGCGGCGCTTTCAATCCTCTTTTTGAGATTCAGCAAAAGCCTAGAGTTCGACCAAGCATACTTCTACGCCTACGAGCCTTTCAATCCTCTTTTTGAGATTCATAGTGTTTAATAGATCAAAAAGAAAATCGCCGTAGTTAACCCCATGACTTTCAATCCTCTTTTTGAGATTCGGCCCACTTTCTGGCTCTGCTGTCAAAGAAGAGCTCAAAGC
>JAVZUI010000030.1:0-20671 GCA_038879095.1 Pyrobaculum sp.
GGAAAACGCATTAAAATACTTTATTTGACGTGGCGTAATGGACTGCATCTTTTGTAAAATAGCTAGGGGGGAGGCCCCCGCCTGGAGAGTTTACGAAGATGAGGAGTTTTTGGTAATTCTTGATAAATATCCAGCGTCGTACGGCCACTTGTTAGTAGTGCCAAAGGAACATTTTACAAATGTAATAGATGTTCCCGTGGATAAGGCAAAGAGAGGTTTTGAAATAGCCACCAGGCTCGCCAAGGCTTGGGCTAAGCTAGGCGCGAGGGGGGTTAACATAGTCACAAACGCAGGCCGCGAGGCGGGGCAGGTGGTGTTTCATTTCCACATCCACGTAATACCGCGCTGGGGAGGGCCGTTGACTTGGCACGGCAGAGAGGAGATTAAAGAAAGCGAGGCTAGAGAGGTCGTGGACAAGCTTACAAGTATATTACATGAGTATTTCAAATAGCCGTTAATATCGCCGTCGCTAGATATGTCGGTGAAGCTAACAGACACTGAGAGGAGAGTGGCGGAGCTCTATTCCAAAGGCCTAAGGCCGAGGGAAATAGCGGAGAGGCTTGGCATCTCTATCAACACAGTATACAAGGCTCTGTCTAAGGCTAGGAAAGTTGGTAACATAGTAGAAGAAAAAAGAGTCGTAAAAGAAGAGCTATCCAACCACTACACATTTACAATGCCCCTCTACGGCTACGTCCCCCAGACACAACAACACGTCGAGGTAAGCAGTAAAATTGTAGTTGTTTACGAACATGACGTCTTGATGAAAAAACTTGACGAAATAATATCTATCCTAAACGCCTTGAGGACAGAGAAGGCTCAGAGAATCTTGCTAGAAACTCCTCAGAGAATTTTGCCAGATGTTCGTAAAGAAGAAGGTGCAAGGCCCAAGAGCGTAAAAGGCGTAGAGACGTCTGTGGATGGGAACGGGCACTTACCCGACGCGTTGAAAAGAAACGTGTGGGTTGGGATAATTAGGAGCAGGTCTACCTAGTGAGTATTTTCAATATAAGGCCGTGGGTCACAGGCTCGTCTGCGGCTAGCCTCTTCCCAGTTCTCACGTCTACTGCCGCGACAAAGCGCTCTCCCAAGTCTGTATGAATGGCATAGGCCACGTCTCTCGCAGTATACGTGTGGGGGACTAGCAGTAGGTCCGGCAAGACGTTTCCAGCCTTGTCGCTTAGCTTTTTCTCATCCTCCACCGGGTAGACAGCCACGTACTTCAACGCGTTGAAAACTGCCGAGTTTATGGCCTTGACTACGCCGGTGGAGCCCCACTTTTTTAACAAGTCTCCTATCTTTTCTAACACGGCTCTCTGCTGCGGGCTTAGTTGGCCTACTACTTCGAAGCCGCTGTCCCCCGGCTTGTACTTAACAAGCCCCCTCGCCGCCGCCCTGCGGAGGGCCAGCTCCGCCTCTGCGGAAGTCGGCACAACGATGCGGTCTGGGTAGGCCTCTTTTATTCTCTTAAACCCCTCCTCGCCCTCTGGGACGTCTATCTTATTAGCGGCGATTACTATAGGCTTGCTTAGAGCCCTCGCCGCGTGGCTGAACTTATACAAATCCTCGTCGCTCCACTTGCTAGGCGGCTTCTTTACGAGGTCTGCGGCTTCCAGCGCCTTTTCCACGTGGGCTCTAGACATGCCGAGGCCGGCTAGTTTGTCCATGAGCACCTCTACAATGTTTTTCTTGCTAAACTCCACCAACCTAACTACCTTGTCCCAGTCGCGTTTTAGTATCGACGCAATCCACATGTCCACCTCTTTTTCCAAGAACTCCACGTCTCTTACCGGGTCGTGGGTGCCCGGCTTAACTAGCCTGCCCTCCTCGTCCGTCCCCCCAGAGGCGTCGACTACGTGTATTAACACGGGCGCCCTCCTGAGGTGGTCTAAGAACTGGTTGCCCAAGCCCCTCCCCTGCCACGCGCCGGGCACTAGGCCCGCCACGTCGATTAGCTCCACCGGGGCGAAGCACACTCCGTCGACCACCGAGTAGCTCACCGGCTTGCAGGGAAGCTTGCTACAGGGGCAGTCGTCCACTCTTGCGTACCCGACGCCTATGTTGGGGTCAATTGTGGTAAAGGGGGTGGGGGATATTTTCACGTCTTTAAGCGTCGCCGCGGCGAAGAAAGTGGACTTCCCCGCGTTGGGCTTGCCCACTACGCCGATTTGAACCCGCGCTATGGCTACCACATGTTATTTTAAGAGACGTATTATAAACAATGCGACGCATAGCCCTGCTGGCTGCTTTCGCCGCCTTGTTCTTGATACACCCGGTTGTGGGGGCGTTGGCAGTTGCGTTGTATTTAGCGAGGCGTCACTTACACCTCTACCTAATGCTATGGGGCCGTTTATTAAAATGTGAAAAACTAACCGTATTGACGGCGCTGGGCGCCGCCGCGGCGGCTTCGGCCTACCCGCACGCCGGCGTCGACAAGTTCATATTGTTAACATTAGGCGCCTTTTCGCTTTACGCAGCTCCTATTTCTACGAGACTTTCAAGATTTCTATCAGTTGTCTCGATGGCCCTAGCGCTTCCGCCTCCTCTAAAGCCCGCAATACTTGCGCCGGGGCTGGCGCTGGCGTATCTCTACGGGTTTAGGTTAAGTCCCTGCGGCTATGTCTGCCAGAAGTGGAACCCCCTAGAGGTGACGGAAGACGCCGGCTTTGTCCCAGAACTAGGCGTCGTGTGCTTCTACCAGAGGGGAGGCGGCGAGTTTAGAAAAATGTTGCTTAGAGTCGGAGGGATGTACGCCAAATGCGATCTGCTCTTGTGCCGCGTAGTACGGAAGGAGGACTTCGCCGTGGGGTTCGCCGAATACCTACCCCCCGCCACGGGGGAAGAGTTTAGAGGAGTGGTGGCAACCAAAGCCCCTTTAGACAAGCTTATACAACTACTTAAAAAACTCTACAAAACTGTAGTAGTAACTGTAGAGGCAGACGGCGTCTATAAGACGCGCCTCGTGTCGTTGCTTCAGGCAGACCACGGCGTGGTGAAGACGGTGTTTGAAGAGCTGTTTAGACTAGACGTCGAGAAGTCGTCTATAGTAGAGAGGTTGTTAAGGCGAGGCTCTGTAGAGGAAATAAAGACGTGGTCTCTCCGCTACCCCTGGCTCGCGCCTCTGGCGGAGCTAGTCGCCGACGGGGAGCAGCCTACCGGCGTTTTAAAAAGCTCTGCACCCGGCAGGCTCGGCGTAGCTGAATCGTTGATATACGCGTTTATAAAGAAGGCGCCGGTAGTTACGGACAGGGAAGACGTGGCCCTCTTGGCAAGCCGCCTTGGGCTCACGGTCTTTATGTTAAACAGCCACGAGGGGCAGAACCTCCTCGTGATAGGCCCTGCGTCTTTACAAACGCCCTTTGGGGAAGTGGCCGTGGAGCCTGGCAAATACGTCGTGCACATCGATGGGGTTTGGTACGGAGGGGAAGTTTAATTTTTAAAAGTTAGTCACTACTAGTATATGTGCTGAAAAGAGAAGAAGTGGAAAAAGCAGTGGGGAAAGAGGCGCCTCAATACGTTAGAGACGTGGTGGAACACCCCCCGTTTAGAGTCACTGAAAACACCACGTTGGAAACCCTGGCCGCCTATCTTAGGAAGTTTCCTATCGACGTGGTTCCGGTGTTTAAATCGGCATTTTCAGAACAGGTGCTGGGCGTGGTCTATCCGCACACCGCCTTGCTTATAAAAAGCAAGAAGCTGGACACGCGGATTAAAGAGTTTGTAAACCCGCCCCTCCTAGTTAAGGACAGCTGGAAGATTGACAACGTGTTAGAAATTCTAGTCAGCGAGAAGAAGGGCGGCGCGGTGGTGGTAGACGAAGAGGGGAATTTTGTAGGCGTGGTGTCTCTAAGAGGGCTTCTACACGCCCTGTTGCTGAGAGAGCCCAAGGCGAAGTCCGTGGCGGCTGTGTACACGCCGGCAGAGGAGAAGAAGTCAAGAGTTGGGTTTGTGAAGGCAATAGAAAGAGTCAGCAAACTGTTTAAAAAGCTGGTAGGCGGCGAGGTAGACGGCTATGTGGTCTTAAATAGAGAAGGAGGGGCCGCGGGCGTGTTGACGGTGTGGAATTTTATAAGAACTAGGAGGTGGTTCAAGGGCTCTGGAGAGCCGAGACCCATATTCGGGACTAGAGTTACAAGAGGAGAGAGTAAGCACGCAGGCGTTGCTAGAGTGTGGCGGGTTATGTCGCGGGGCGTGGCGGTGGCCACGCCTGACACTCCGATAGAAGAAGTCGCCCGCTACATGGCGGTCTCCGGCATATACGTAGTTCCTGTGGTTAACAAAGAGGGGAAGGCGATAGGGGCTGTGTCTGCGTGGGATGTAATACATGGGTATCTATACGGCCCCAAGGAGGGCAGAGACGACGTAGAGGTTAAAAGAGCTGTCGAGGCGCCGGTCTCCAAGCCGGGCTTAGAGGCCGTCATCAGAGTAAGGCCTGTTAAACACGTCACAGGCCTTAGGGCCCGAGACGTCATGTCAGCAGACATACCCACTGTACACATGAGAGATACGCTGTCTAGGATTAGAAAGGTCTTTCTTAAAAACGGGAGCGGCATACTCGCCGTAGTAGACGACGAGGGGAGGGTGGTCGGTTTTATAACTAGGAGAGATTACATCACGTACATAGCCGAGAAGTCGCTTGGGTATTGGAAGAGGCAGAGAGGCAAGATGTTAGTATTAAAAGAAGAGGTGGCCCCCGGCGAAAGGGCCAGGGTCTTAGTAGAGGAAGGCACGGCGGGGGAGTTGATGAAGACTCAATACCCCACGGCCAAGGCAGACGCCACCGTGGAGGAGATCGCATACAAAATGCTTGCAGCTGGCACAGACTACGTCGTGGTAGTCGACGAGGACAACCGCCCCGTCGGCGTTGTGACAAAAGACGAGCTTCTAAAGGCGTATAAACAACGCGGCAGAGATGTTAAAGTAGTGGAGTTGATGACGCCGGCAGACATAGCAACTGTGTCTCCGTTTACAAGCCTCGCCTCTACAATCAGAAGAATAAACGCCTACGAGCTAGACGGGGTGGCCGTCTTAGAAGGCGCAGACATCATGGGCGTAGTGACAGTAGACGACCTAGCCCTGAGGCCAATCGAGGAGAGTTTAAGAGGCGAGAAGCTTGTGTTCTTCACTAAATCCGGCCAGCGCAAGGCGTCTGGGCTTTCTAAAATACGCTACTCAAAGGCAGGCACGCTGACCGCCATAGACGTGTCTCAACAAGTGACGTACTCCGTCAAGGCAGATGAAAATGTAAAAGACGTCATTGACAAGCTGGTGGAACAAGACGTGTTGCCAGTAGTAGACCAGCAGGGGAGGCTGATAGGCGTCTTAAACAAAATGGACGTGGTGAAAGACTTGGCCAGAGTTTACGTCACCTACGCCTCTCCGGAGAGGGCAGCCGAGCTGGAAAGGGCAGAGGCGAGGGCTAAGTAGCCTTTTTTCGAAAGTTTTTATATTCTAGAAGGTGGGTCTTTACCATGTCTGAGGTCATTCTTAAAGTTGCAGAGGCTAGGTCTCGCGACGTTGGGAGGAGCATTGTGAGGATACCTGTGCGCATAATGAAGCGCCTCGGCATAGAGCCGGGGGACTACGTCGAGATAATCGGCAGGAAGTCGGCGTATGCCCAAGTGTGGCCCGCCTACCCAGAAGACGAGGACAAAGACGTGATACGCATGGACGGCATAATTAGACAAAACGCCGGAGTGGGAATCGGCGACACTGTAAAAGTTAGGAAGGCCCAGCTAAAGCCCGCGCAGAGGGTGGTGCTGGCGCCGACAGAGCCCGTCCGCGTAGACCCAGAGTATTTGAAAAAACAGATTCTCTTGGGCAAGCCCGTGGCCAGGGGGCAGGCAATAGACGTCCCCTTCTACGGCGGCGCCATTAGGTTCGTCGTGGTGCAGGTACAGCCCGGGCCCGCCGCGTATGTGTCAATAGACACCGACGTAACTGTACGCGAAGAGCCCGTCAAAGAGGCGGAGTTGACAATTCCAAGAGTGACGTGGGAGGACATCGGCGATTTGGAGGATGCTAAGCAGAAGATTAGGGAGCTTGTGGAGCTTCCTCTTAGGCATCCTGAGTTGTTTAAACACCTCGGCATTGAGCCTCCTAAGGGTATTTTGCTGATTGGGCCGCCGGGGACTGGGAAGACTCTTCTGGCCAAGGCTGTTGCCAACGAGGCCAACGCCTACTTCGTGGCCATAAACGGGCCTGAGATTATGTCTAAGTACTACGGCGAGAGCGAGGCTAGGCTTAGAGAGATATTTGAAGAGGCTAAGAAAAACGCCCCAGCCATCATCTTCATAGACGAAATAGACGCCATAGCACCCAAGAGAGAGGAAGTGACCGGCGAAGTAGAGAAGAGAGTAGTGGCGCAGCTACTGACGTTAATGGACGGCCTACAAGAAAGAGGACAAGTAGTAGTAATAGGAGCCACAAACAGACCAGACGCAGTAGACCCAGCGTTGAGAAGACCGGGGAGGTTCGACAGAGAGATCCACATACCTATGCCAGATAAGAGGGCTAGGAGGGAGATACTCGCTGTACACACCAGAAACATGCCCCTCTGCACAAAGGCGGATGTGGAGTCGGGGGTGTGCAACTCAGGAGACGAAGTGGACTTAGACAGGATAGCTGAGATGACTCATGGCTACACCGGGGCCGACATAGCCGCGTTGGCGAAGGAAGCGGCTATGTCTGCGTTAAGGAAGGCGATGAACAGGGGGATGATAAACATAGAACAAGACGTAATCCCACAGGAGGTTTTAAACAAACTTAAGGTGGGCATGTCGGACTTTTTAGACGCCATGAAGTATGTGCACCCGACGGTGCTCCGCGAGGTCATTATAGAAGTGCCCGAGGTGCACTGGGACGACATAGGGGGCTACGAGACGATTAAACAAGAGCTGAGAGAAATAGTGGAGTGGCCTATGAAGTATAAGCATTATTTCGACGAGCTGGGGGTCGAGCCTCCCAAGGGCATACTCCTCTTCGGCCCGCCGGGGGTTGGGAAGACTTTGTTTGCAAAAGCCGTGGCCACGGAGTCAGGGGCCAACTTCATCGCAGTGAGAGGCCCAGAGCTTTTGTCTAAGTGGGTGGGGGAGTCCGAGAAGGCGGTTAGAGAGGTGTTTAAAAAAGCGCGCATGGCGGCGCCTTGTGTAATCTTCTTCGACGAGATTGACTCAATAGCGCCGGCGAGGGGGTCTAGGCTCGGCGACTCCGGCGTGACGGACAGAATTGTGAACCAGCTGTTGGCGGAGATGGACGGCATCGGCACTCTTAAAAACGTCGTAGTCATGGCCGCCACTAATAGGCCGGACATACTAGACCCAGCGCTTTTGAGGCCAGGCAGGTTTGACAGAGTTATCTACGTGCCGCCCCCCGACCTGAAGGCGAGGATTGAGATCTTTAAAGTACACACTAAGAAGATTAAGCTAGGCGACGACGTCAACTTAGAAGAACTCGCCAAGAGGACCGAGGGCTACACGGGGGCCGACATCGCCGCCTTAGTAAGAGAGGCGGCCATGCTGGCGCTTAGAGAAACTATTAAAGAGAGGGCGACGAGGGCGAAGCCTGTGTCTGCCAAACACTTTGAAGAAGCCTTGAAGAGAATACCGCCGTCTCTGACCCCCGAAGACACGAGACGCTACGAAGAGCTGGCGAGGAGGATCAGGCGCGCAATCGCAGGGCTTTAAGTTTAAATACTGGTTTCCAAAACTCAACTATGTCTATATTCGACGAGTTCGAACGATTTATGAGAAGGTGGCAACGCTTCTTCGAAGAAATTGAGCGCCAAATTGAAGAAGACTTCCGCAGACTGGCGTCGCAACCCACCGGCGGAGGCAGGCCGCGATACTACTACTATGGGTTTGAGATTACGATGGGCCCCGACGGGAGGCCGGTGGTGAGAGAGTTTGGAAACGTGCGCCGGAGACCCGACGTTGAGAAAATCGAGGTGGTAGACGAAATAGACCCACTCACAGACATCGTAGAAGAAGACGACAAGATAAAAGTGGTGGTGGACATGCCAGGCGTAGAAAAAGAAGACATAAAGGTGTACGTGAGCGAAGACGGGAGAACTTTAACCATTGACGCCAAGGGCAAGGACAGGAAGTATCACAAAGAGATAAGACTCCCCGCCGCAGTGGATCCAAACAAGGCCAAGGCCACTTATAAAAACGGAGTGCTGTCCGTAGAGCTTGAAAAGACTGAGAAGAGGAAAAAAGGGTTTGAAATTAAAATAGACTAGGGCAACTCTTTTAGAAGAGCCTCTATCCTCTGCCTAATCTCGGCGATCTTTTTCTCACACTCCTCTACCTTTTTCTGAACCTCGCTGTGCGGGACGAACCACTCTATCTTAGGCTCTCCGAAGACCAGTCTCCCGCCCTCCACCGCCGCCTCTACTGTAATCCTAACTATGTCCAACTTGCCCACGCCCATCGACACAAGCCTCTCGTAAATCTTCTTGTTGAGGTCAGAGGTGGCCCTCACAATCTCCTCCTTCGGCACCACGCCTCCGAAGACCGCGAAGGCGGTCCGCCTAAGCTTATCCGCAAACCTCGCGGCAATCACGACGCCGGTCCGAATCTCGTATCTGTTAGGCGCCTTGAGCACGTGGCCGCCGTACAGCTCAACTTGCTCCTGTGCCTTCTCGAGGTCTCGTTGTATGTTTTCTTCTAGTTTCCAAGCCATAATATAAACATAACACACTAATATATTTTTGGAGTAGGGATTAGCCGTGGATTTGATAATAAAGACTAGAAAAGGGTTTGAAAACCTCGTGGCTTCCTACATCAAAGACCTCCTAGGCCCTGGGGTAGACGTGGCGCCCGCTCCCCGCGGATATCTCGGCGTTGTGACGGTGTCCGGCCTAGGCGAGGGCAAGTGGAGGGCTGCTGAGTTAATCGCGGAAAAAATCCCAGAGGCGGACAGAGTGCTGGTGGTCGAGGCCACGTGTAAGGCCGAGCTCGGCGAGTTAGAAAAGGCGGCGGTGGAGGCGGCTAGGCGCTACATAAAAGAGGGAGACACCTTCGCCATTAGGACCACGAGGAGGGGCGACCACCCCTTCACCTCAATCGACGTAAATGTAAAAGTAGGCGCCGCGGTAAAGGAAGCCACAGGGGCCGAGGTGGATCTAGAAGAGCCGTCTAAGCCGCTGTACATCGAAATCTTCCAGGACGTAGCCGCCGTCTGTACGCCAGCCACGGCGGAGTATAGGAAAATGCGGCGCGACAAGCCGCTGACTCTCCAAGCCCTGAGGAAGACCGCGGTGGGCCAGTTCGTCTACGAGGGAGATGACGAGGCAGTTAAGAAGATGGGAGAGAGGATCGGGAGGGCGGCCCAGACCTTCGAGCTTGCGGAGCTAACCGTGCTGTTGCACAAGCCCGTGCCGTCGAGAACTCTGCGCGTCTTCCTCGAGGCCTTGGAAGCCGGCGTAGAAAGCCGATACCAGATACAAGTCAGAAGCTACGGCAGGTCTGTGCATAAGGTGCCGCTCCAAGTCTACGAGCTGTACCAATACGTCCGGAGCAGATCCGGAGAACCCATAATAGTCACAGACCCCAAAGGCGAGTACTTAACACACGTCAAAGACAAGTTGGCTGAGTTATACAAACACGACAGAGTCACCGTGTTAATAGGGGCAAGGGAGGGGGTGCCCCCCGGCGTGTTTAGATTCGCCTCCCTAGTAGTAGACCTAGTCCCCGAGGTCACCATAGCCACGGACTTCGTAATCCCGTCGCTTGCCATCGGCCTCACAAGCGCCTTAGAGGAGGCCGGCGCGTTGCCGCGCTACACCGGCAAGCGGGCAAAACATAAATAGTTAACCGTTTTCCCACATAATGTCTTCGCCGGAGCAGCCTCAACAGCAACAACAAAAACTGAGGTGGGGAATCGCGTGGATCTACTCCTCGTCGAATAACACCATAATCACAATTACAGACCTGACCGGCGCCGAGACTGTGGCGCGCGTAAGCGGCGGCATGGTGGTACGCGCAGACAAGGACAAGCCGTCGCCGTGGGCCGCCATGCAAGCCGCATACAAGGCAGCTCAGCTAGCCCTAGCCAGGGGGATAAACGCAGTCCACATAAAAGTTAGAGGGCCCGGCGGCTACGGCATGAAGGTGCCAGGCCCAGGCGCCTCTGCCGCAATTAGAGCCCTGGCCAGGTCGGGGCTTGTGATAGGGAGAATAGAAGACGTGACGCCGATTCCACACGACATAATTAGGCCGCCCAGCGGCCGCAAGGGCAGGAGAGTGTAATGGAGAAAAAAGACTGCCTTTTTGCACTCGTCGAATGCGGCAAAGGCGGCTTAAACCCGCTTGAATTACTACGACAGGCGCGGATAAAATCTCGCAAGCTAGTCATACTGGGCAACTGCGGCGACACGGCGGCGATGCTAACAACAGTAAGGGCCATCGCCAGCGAGAACATGGACTTCCCAATCCGCTTCTACCAAGGCGTAGGAGTAGACGAGGCGGCCAGACTGGAAAGGTGCCAGAGCTACGAGCTTATAAACTCGTGAGAGTTGACACACGTGATGAAGAGGCATTTGAGGCGTCGCGTGGCCGGCGCTGGAACAGCTGATTTATAAACAAGCCACATCTCTTGTTCGTTGATGAGAAAATTTTAGATGACTGGTGATTACGCTGAGCTACGCTGAGCTATAAAGGGAATTCCTATTATCTCTGTTATAGCCATACCAGTCCACTTAGCTCCTCGACGTACGAGACCATTTCGTCAATAACGGCGTATAGCGATTCTAACCTCGCCTCAATTTTGAACTGGTCTACCTCTACGTCTATGTCTGCCACGTCTAGGTCAATCACAGACTCGATAATGTCTCTTGCCCACGAGTAGAAGACAGCGTAGCGTCCCCTCTCCCTTGCCTTCTGCCTCAACGTGTTGTGTACTGCCTTGACCACGGCGAATTCATGGAGTAGTCTCTTCGCCGTTTTCTCCGCCGTCGACCACTGCGCAGTGCATCCCAACTCGGCAGTCGCCGCCACTATCCGGCCTGCGACCTCGTTGACGTCCTTCCCCAAGTACACTGTCTTACGCCTGCGCCACCCGGCGTAGAGCTGTGCGTAGAGGTAGCGTGAGTTGTTCTTCATCGCGGCCCATACGTAAAGCTTCACTGGGCCCAAGTCCACAGACGTCACCACTCCGCCGTGGCAAGAGGGCATACGCCATGTTGGGCAGTGCCCTTGTGAGCAGCGGATGGCGTGGTGAGGAGTCCTCCTCACCGCTTCGAGCTGGCTCCGCCTTGCCGGCAGTACGCAGAGGAGATAGAGGCCGTCGACGTACGTGGGGCCGTGCATCTTGCTGGTCTGGAGTAGGGAGGTGCCCGGCGGCCTTCCAGACCGCTTTAAAAAACTACCTACGCCGCCTCGCCGAGTGGCTCGCTGGTGGCCTCCGCAGTATAAGCTCTGGCGCTCCTTCAACCCGTTGCAGTGGGCGCTGGAGGCAAAAGAGGAGTGCGGCCTCGCCTCAATAGCCTCCACCGGCAGAAGCGGAAGACACCTCGCCGCGTGGCTGTACTGGCGCCAATACGGAAAGTCCCTCGGCGTCTGTTAATATATTACTTTCAGAGAGGTCTTCACTCTAAAGATCTAGATAAGACAAATATATATTTTTGAGGCGTTACATAGTGTTAAGGGGAGCTGAGAGGATTTTGAGAGAGGCTGTGGTTAAGAGATGCCAAACGGCCTGGGGGCTAGAGGCGGTTACAAAGACGGCGGCCTCGCCGGAATCGCCCAATTCGAACCACGCCGCGTCTAAACTCGGGCGCCCTTGCGGGGGAGATGACTTGCGTTGAGACGCTCCCCGTCTCACAACTAGACGTGGGGCTGTGGAGCGCCTACCGCGCCGCCGCCGTCAGACCTCTAAAGACGGCGCCGTACAGCTACGACGCCGTCTTAAAGGCCGCCGCCACGGCCCCATACACAACGCTGACAGCCGCTGGCGGCGTTGCGCCGGCAAAGGCAATATACGGCGTCGTAAGGCCTGAGCTTGTTGGCGCCGCAACGACAGCGGCGTCGACGGCGTTGGCCGGCAAGTACAGAGACGCCGTATACGTAATCAAGACGGCTGTGGAGAGGGTTAAGGTCACGGTGGAGAAAGCCGTCGAGGGCGTAAAAATCGCCGTGGAGAGGCTGTACGAGGCGGTAGTGGAAGCCGCTGCCCGGATTCTGCAGATGCTCAGGGAGCACTGGAGGGCAGTGGCGCTTATAGCCGCGGCCGCGGCGACTGGTCTGATAACGTGGTTTGTGGCACAACAGCTAGGCTTCACGCTTTGGCAAAACCACGCCGCCTCCTTCGGCTTCTTAGGCTTCGGAGGAGTCGCGGAGGAGGGCGGGAGGCGGCGCCAGCTGTGGAATAAAATGTTAGAGGACTGGAGCCTATCAGCCGCCGGCGAGAAGGTGGAGGTCATTAGGGCAATACTCAGAGACAAGCCCGTATCGCCAGAGAGATTCGAAAAAGCAGAGAGGTCTGCAATAGAGGGGGCGAGGCTGAGGGCGTGGCTTGTCAAAAAGACGCTCGACCTGCGCTGGGAGCCGACTGCCGCGGTGCGGGTGGATGCTCCGGCTGAGATAGGCCCGTCTCTGGGCAAAGAGGAGCTGAAGGCATTCGGCGTAAAGGAGGGCGTCGTTGGCTTCTTGTACAAGCTACGTGGCGAGAAGGAGAGTGCGTTGAGTGTTGGCAACGTCGAGGCCAACGAGCTGTACGGAATAATTGCAAAGACCGGTCAGAAGACGATACGCGTAGAGGTGTACGCCAGAGAGGTAAAAGGCGGCGACTTCGATGTCGTCAGCACGCCCGTGGGGAGACTTTACAGACTGGCATCGCTGAGCGTATCCACAAAGGATAACATGCAGAGCACGCCTAAGCTTAACTTCAGCGCATCTGTCGAGCATGAATACCGCGTGGGAGTTGCGTTGGCCGGAGAGCGGATTGAAGAGCGGAAGAAGGCCGGGCTGTACGGGTTTATGTTAACGGATCTGGGTGAGAAAGGGCTTGGGTCTCCCGACCCGTCTGAACACGCATTCCTAGGCATGTTTGCTCAAATCAAAAAGATGTACATAGACGACACTTCTCTAACAGACACCGGCTTATCGCTAAACATCGTCTCCGAGATTGAGGAGAGATATCCGCCTAAGGTCTTCTTCTGGGAGGCCATGAAGATGGCGGTAGATAAGGCTTTGGGCTCACAGCGGCCCGAAGACGTTAACCAAGTGCTTGAGGCGTTGTGCAGAGGGCCTTGTGTAAGCGCCGAGCCGCTTTTGAAGGTTCTTAGGGAGCATTTCGCAGAGTTGAAGGAGCTGACGGCTGTGGCTCGCAGAAAGGAGTGGCGCTTCTATGTGAAAGATGACATCGACGAAGTGATAATCAACAAGAAGAAGGGCGTGGCGTATGTGCCCCGCCGCGTGTTGTTCGAGCTGTCGGAGGCGATGAAGTGGCCTGAGTTCTGGATTGCGTTGATTGAAGGAGACGGCGCGCCGGTTGCGTACCGGCGGTATCTCGGCCTAGCAGTCAAGGAGGGATACGAGGACGTGGCGGCTTTGCTTATGGCCGTCCTGGCATTGAGATACGGCATACAGCCAGAGCTGATAAAAGGCGAAAGCATCGTCTTTTTAAATGCTGAAACCTCTCGCATCGTTTCGTTGTTGCTGTTGCATGAGTTGATGAGAAGCCCCGTAGTGGTGTTGGAAGAGGACGAGCATGTTAAAAAGGCTGGACGGTGGGGCCTCGCCAGCGTATCGGCGCTAATTGCAAGGCGCTGGATCGACTGGGGAATGCCCGGCGGCAGAGACCCGCCGAAGCTAATCTCGTATCTGGCCCTATACGAGAAGTCGCTGGTAGACCTCTACAGCCAGTACCAAGAGTATCTGGAGGGTAGGGCCGAGAGGCCGCCATACCTACACCTAGTGGAGGAGGTACTGAGAGAGGAGGGCGACACGCCGTTTTACGTGCGGGAAGGTATATTACCAACCACCGCCTTCGACTTAAGGATGAAGTACATCGACAGAGAGTTCAGACTAGCCGTAGAGAAGGCGTGGAGGAGGTACAGACCGGCGATGTCGCTGGTAGACAGGTCGTACGTGCTCTCTGCTGAGTTGAGCGAGGAGAAGGCCTCTGCCACCCTTATGGTGCCGGTGGAGACTATAAACGGCGTAAGGTGGCAGAAGGTCAAGGTGTGGACAGACTGGCGTAATTATTGGGTGTCTTGTTCTGGCGACTACTGCGACAAGGCGAGGAAGGCGCTTGGCGCGGAGAAGAGCGGAGAACGCTACTACGTAGACGCCGTGTTGGCCAAGGCCGTTGTATACACCGCCTTGAGGCGCCTAGAGCACTCCCTCGACATCGGCGAGTGGCCAGAAGACGTGAAAAAGCAGATGGGGGAGGTGTGGTTGGAGGCACCAGTGCGCATTGAGTTGCTAGAGGTTAGGGAGAACGGCGACATCAAGTTCCGCATCTGGTTCTACAGATGGCTAGAGACGAGGCCCAACCAGCCGTACGTAGACGTGGAGATCAAATATGACAGCCACATGAGAGGCTTCCGCGGTGGTCTCTACGCCAACGAGGCGGCGGGCGTTTACAGAGGGGATCTGGCCGAGCTCCACCAGCTGTTCGAAAGGGAGGGACTGGAGGTGTCGCCGGCGTACAAAGGCGACGAAATCCAAGGGCTT
This sequence comes from Pyrobaculum sp., assembly GCA_038879095.1. Lineage (GTDB taxonomy): Archaea > Thermoproteota > Thermoprotei > Thermoproteales > Thermoproteaceae > Pyrobaculum. Next base: position 14,679 of record JAVZUI010000030.1, read on the forward strand.
AGATTCTTTGGAAGATTCCGCAAAGAGCTTTTGAGACGCGTCGGCTACCGGCCGGAACCCGTGGAAGCCGAGCCGGTCGCCGTTAAACACCTCGGCGGCTTGAGTTTTGAGGTGAATGGGAGAGAGGTAACGTTTGAAGTAGGCCAGGCTTTGTGGCAACCACTGAAGGCCGTCTTGCGGTTTGACACCGAAGACGAGGCCGTTGACTTCTACAGAAGCCTAAAAGCCGCCGACATATACGCAGAGGTGAGGGGCAGAGAGGTTAGGCTAAACGACGAATCGTACTGGGGCTTGGTGGTCGCCAGCGGCGCCACGCCGGAGGGGTGGACGCGCGTCTACCCTCTTGAGGGCGACGAGTTTAGAGACCTCTATCTCTTTAAACGAGTAGACGAGACGGGCGTCTACTACCAGTTTGTGGTTAAGGTAGGAGGTGTGTGGAGGTCGGCGGGCAGAAAGTACGGCGAGGGGGCCGTAGTGATCCACCACTCCGACAAAGCCATCCTCGAGGCGTTGAAGGAGGCCGCAAAGAGGGCAGTGGGCGTGGAGATGGGCGAGATAGGCGAACACTACGGCGTCTACTACATCGCCGTAACGCGCCCTGTCCTCGAGGCGTTTGAGAAGAGGGTGCCGGCGGCCGTCGGGGAGGCTGTGGTGCAAGTCGACGGAGACTTTATCGTCGTCAAATACGGCGGAGTGGAGCACAGAGTGAAGTTCGAATTGGTGATGGGCAAAGAAGGCGTCTTTATACCCGACCCAACGCTTCACCACGCGCTTGAGAAGCTGGGCGTGCCCCACCTCTGGCGACCAGACGGCGTGAAGCTCGGCAGAGACGGGATGTGGGGCCTCCTCGCGGCGGCTGTGAAGGCGGCGCGGGAGAAGAGAAAAGAGCTGAAGTTGCCGAAAGGCGTCTCGCTGATAGTGGCGAGAGACGACAGAGAGCACTACGTACTCCGCGTAGACGCCGAAGACGGGCAGTACATATACTCGGTGCTCCGCGTCGACGGCATGTGGACCGCCATGGGAGGAAAAGTGAAGAAGAATGGGAACGTTGCTATGTATCACTCCGACGAGAAGGTCGCCAGGGCCCACGCCGAAGCCATAAACGAGCTGTTGGCGAAATGCATCGCCGAGGGCCGTTGCGTGCGCAGAGAGCCCAAGCAGGATACAAGACGCCGGACTTGGTACTTCTACCTTCACAGGGCGGTCTTGGAGGAGCTGGCGAGGTATAGAGAAGATAATTAATAAACATACAGTCGTTTAAAATACGTGGAGGCTGTGCTCAGCAGGAGATTGCCAGACGGCCGTGTAGAGTGTCTGGCGTGTGCCAGGCTTTGTAAATTGAAAGAGGGCCAGACGGGGTTCTGCGGCGTCAGGAGCGTCAGAGGGGGGTCGCTTAAACTCGACGTCTACGGCCTAATCTCAGCGATAGCGATAGACCCCATCGAAAAGAAGCCCCTCACGCACTTCTACCCCGGGGCGTTGGTCCTCTCCTTCTCCACCTTCGGCTGCAACTGGGCCTGTCAGTACTGCCAAAATTTTGAAATTAGCCAGAGGAGGAGGGCGGAGGGCTTTGAGGTGACGCCCGAGCTCTTGGTGAAGGTTGCGGAGAGCTACGGCGCCCACGGCATAACGTACACCTACAACGAGCCCACTATCTTTATGGAGTTTGCCCACGACGTCGGCGTCTTGGCGAGGGAGAGAGGCCTGTTCAACACCTTTGTCACAAACGGCTACATGACGCCCGAGGCGGTGAAGTACGCCAGCGAGTTCCTAGACGCCGCCACGGTGGACTTCAAAGGCAACGCAGACCCCGAGTTTATGCGGAAGTACATATACGTCCCCAGCCCAGAGCCTATATTCGAAACCTTGGCGGAGATGAAAAGACACGGCATATGGGTAGAGGTGACAGACCTCGTGGTGCCGCAAGTCGGCGACGACTTAGAGAAGGCGCGGAGGCTGGTGCGCAGAGTAATAGACATATTGGGGCCTGACGTGCCCATACACTTCCTCCGCTTCCACCCAGACTACAACATGATGCACCTGCCGTCCACGCCTGTGGAGACGTTGGAAAGACACGTGGAGGTGGCCAAGCAGGAGGGGGCGCGCTTCGCCTATGTGGGAAACGTCCCCGGACACCGGTACGAGCACACGTACTGCCCCGAGTGCGGAAGGGTGGTCATCAAGAGAAGAGGCTTTGACATACTTGAAATTAACCTCGTCGAGAGGGGCGGGGAGTATAGGTGTAAGTTCTGCGGGGCGAAGATCCCCATAAGGGGGAGGATCATGCCTACTTGGCGAGACGAGTTTAGATTTGTCTACGTCCCAATCCAGACGTTTGCTAGATATGTAAAGAGAACATAGTAGAATATATTTTATATACCAACACCAAGGCCTAGTTGTGCAGAGGCTGAGGAGGATCTTCACCAGCGGCTTAGACGAGTTCCGGGAGAAGATGACCTCGCACCTAGAGCTCTCGTACCAATCCTTCCAGATATTAATGAGCTTGATAGAACACCGCGGCGCGGGCAAGAGCGAGGTGGACGAGGCGGTGCGGAAGATCACGGCGCTTGAGAGAGAGGGGGACGAACTTGTGAGAGACATGGTGGACAAAGTGGCGCAGGGCGCCGTGGTGCCGACAGTTACAAACGTGATGCTGATCTTCCTCGACAATGTAGACAACGTCTTAGACATGGTGTATTTCTGCGCCAAGGAGATTAGGAGGGGGTTCCACCTTTGGAAGAAAGACTACGTCTACGACATTATTTCAAACGAAGTAAAAGAAATTTTAAACATTTCAAAGTCTATGCTTGAATACCTACAAAAAATGTTTAAAACAAAAAATGAAGAGGAGTTAAGGCACTATGCGAGAATTATCAGTACTTTAGAAGAGGAGATAGACGAGATCAAGGAAAACAGCCTCGACAAGATATACGGGCTAGACCTAAGCGCCGTGGAGTTCAACCACCTAGTAACGCTGGTGTACACGGCAGACAAAATCGCCGACAACATCCAAGACGCCGCCTACCACCTAGCCACCATCGTCACCTCCGTCTAAATGGACATATACGCCACCGTCCTCGCCGTACTGCTAATATACAACAACTCCCTAGTGTTGCTAGGCCCCTCCGCCTGGGGCGCGGGGCTCGGCTTTAGAAAGGCATACCTCATTACGCTGGCAGGGATAACGCTGGGAGCAGCCACAAGCCCCCTAAGGCCCATCCAACTGGGCCCCGCCGAGTTTGCATACCTAACAGCCCTATACGTCTCGTTGACGTTGCTCAAGATAAGCGTGCCGCTCGCCGTCGCCGCCTATTCAATCACGGGGCTCTCTGCCCACTCGGCGCTCCTGTGGATAACGTCGCCGCTATTCGCCGCGGTCACATACCCGCTGTGCAAGTTGCTCAAAGGAGGGAGGAGGCTCACGGCCCCCTCCCTGTTTTTAACAGCGTACTTATTCGGCCTAAACAACGTGGCCCTCTTCGCCAAGGAGCCGTCTTCCACTCTCGTCGCAACAGCGGCAGGCGCCTACCTCGGCCTAAGCCTCTCTAAATGGGTCCTAGACCTAGCCGCGGTAAGGCCCAGAACGGCGCTTGCCGTCAACCTCACAGTGGCCGCCGCGGCGCTGGCAGGCGCCTTGACGCACGTGCCGATTTCGTTTACGCTAGTGGCTTATTCGTCGCTGCTGGCGGCGTCGTCGGCTTATGAGATAAGGATTGTAAAAATAGAGAGGTTTGTGAGGGCGTATTTGGGGGTAGTCGCCGCCCTAGCCTCCGCTCTTATATTTCCCTTTCTAAAATCACAACTTCTACGCCTGGCTTTACCAAACGCCTAAACTCCTCGGCCTCCCTCCTAGAAGCCACTATAGAGCCGTAGTGCATCGGAATAGCCACCTTCGGCATTATAGTATTTACAAAATCCGCCGCCTCCTGCGGCGTCATTACATAAACCCCAGACACGGGGACCAGCGCCACGTCCGCCCTAACCTCTCTAAACTCAGGCACAAAGTCGCTGTCGCCGGCGTGGAAAATCTTAACCCCGCCCCACTCTAACAAATACGCCACCCGCCCATCCTCCCTCGGGTGGAAGACCACCCCCCTCGCCGGGTCTCTAAACTTGTTTAAATTGTAGGCCGGGTAGGCCGTAACCCTCAACTCGCCCAAGGCCACCGACTGCCCCGGGGCGATCTCCACTACGTTCTGCACAGCCTTAGCCACACACTGCCTAGCAACCCTAGGAGCAACCACTTGAGTAGACGGCTTCGCAACCCTCTGTATAGAAGGAGGGTCGCAGTGGTCGAAGTGTTCGTGAGTCACCAAAACCACATCGGCCTTAGGCTCAGAGACCTGCAACTGGTAGGGGTCTATGTATACCACAACGCCCCCCCTGGCGATTCTAAAAGAGTCGTGGCCAAGCCAGGAGATTTGGACGCCTCCGAAAACGTAGGGCATGGAAAAAAGGAAGAAAAAATATTTGTATTTTTCCTTCTGCTTATTTCTTCTTGCCTAACAGCCTGTAGACTTTGATGCCTGTGTATGGAGATTTGGCCACTGCGAACATCATCGGGCCGCGGGCAGTCTGCTTCTCAATAACCTCGTACTGATCAGTCTCAAACGCCTGCTTCGCCTTAATGTCGTAGAACTTCAACTTCTGCTTCTTGGACATGTGCCCCTCAAACACTTGGATATTTATAAAGAACGGTTAAAATAACGAGAGAAAAACTTTAAAATAGCCTCCGTCCATGCACATCAGCGGCGGTAGTCTAGCCTGGTTTAGGATGGCGAGGGCCGACCGCCCCCACAGGCCTGCCAAGCCGTTGATCCCGGGTTCAAATCCCGGCCGCCGCACTTTCTTAGTAGTTTGTTACTTTAAACCAGGGACTTTTGTGCGCTTTAGTGGGTATTAATAATCAAAGTTTCCAAGACTGCAACATATGAACGCGAAATCGTTAGTAAAACCCTCAGATCTTTCTAAACACAAGAGTGGAAAGGCGTTGTCTGACGGGTGGGCGGTGAACTTTGCGGTGGGCTGTACGCACGGGTGCGTGTTTTGCTACGCCCGTAGAATCGCCGAGCTCCTAAACCCGTATAAATTGCCAAAAGAGGCCTTTACGCCTGGCTGGGGGCGCTACCTCTACGTTTCTGAGAATTTGGCAGAGCTTGTAAAGAGCACCCCGTGGCGGAGGTGGGCTGGCAAGAGGCTCCTCATGTCGTCGACGCACGACCCCTATCTTCCACAGCTCTACTTCCCCCACCGCTGGCCGCGGTTGATACTAGAGGCCGCGCTTCCCCACGGCGTCCGCTTCACTGTGCTCACCCGCTCCACCTTAGTCCTGCAGGACTTAGACGTCTTGGCGCGGCACAGGGAGCAGGTGCTCCTCCTCATGTCTATCCCAACACTCGACGAAGAGCTTACAAAAGTCACCGAGCCGTTTGCCCCACCTCCGCGGGCAAGGCTCGCCGCCCTCCGCAAGGCCAAAGACGCGGGAGTAGGGGTGGGCGTCGTCGTTGCGCCTATAATCACGGCCCCCGGGTGGGAGAGCCGCCTGCGCCAGCTCTTCGAAGAGCTAGCCAAGCTTGGACCGTCGGTTGTATACGGCGAGTTGCTACACCCACGAGGCTCCAACACCACCGAGCTAAGGCGCCTAGGGCTGACCTTCCGCATAGGCGCCCAGGCAGACCTCCAGGTAGGCAGGTTTTTTGAACAACTACTAAAAGAGTATGAACTCAGGGGGGAATACTGGTACGGTCAATAAACCATCACATAAACTGAGTTAATGAGTAACTACCCAAAAGTTCTTTAAGCCCCTCTTCCCCCAACATCTCTATGTACGTTTTGTACTCCTCAAAACGTTCGACCCAGGGATGTTTCTTTAACCCCCCTCTTCTTAAAATTAACATTAAGTGGTAGTGCCAGTCAAACATATCACCGAAAACGCTGGCATCATATATATCTTTACCTAATTCCACTATCTTTGACTTATAAAAGTTATAAAG
>JAVZUI010000031.1:0-20525 GCA_038879095.1 Pyrobaculum sp.
AAGCCTCCTATGACGAGCAAGCCGGGCAAGCTCCACCTCCCTCCTAGCCAAGTCCAAAAGCACAGCCAAATATACAATCCCGATAAAAACCTTTATAACACGCATATACACACCACCAGTGGCAATACTCGACGTTGTGCAGAAAAGAGGCTCATTCACCGCAACTGGAGTAAAGAAGCCGGAGCTGAGGGCAACCCCCACGTTTAGAGCAGTCGGCCTCGGGCCCTTTGACGAAGTTGAAATAAGGCAGAGGCCCGTGACGGTCTTAATTGGGAAAAACTCCGTGGGAAAGAGTCTGCTGATGACCGCCATGTGGCTCTTTGCATATCCTCCGCCGGGGAGCATTTCAGTTAACGACGACTTGGTAAAGAAGTTCGACGAGAGACGGGACGAGGCGACGCTACGCGAGTTAGTTATAAACGCAGCCGAGAACTACCTAAAGGCGATGGCCAAAGGCATATACGAGGCTTCGCATCAAATCACAGCGTTGAACGGCTCGCGGCTTGAGCTAACCAGCGCCTCAGGTAGGAGTCTCGAAATAGAAATAACCGAAAACGGGGTCTCTATCCGGAAAGACGACATAACCCCCCTCTTTAGCCAAGTAGAGGTGGTCAAAGACGGACCCAAATTTAGAGTCACCCTCGGTGACAACGTTGTAATGGTCACTGATCATTTGGCCGACCTAATTGCAGATACTATTAGATTTGTACACTTGGTGTACTACCACGAGCTATACCCCTGGCATGGGTTATACGGTCCTCCACTTTTTGCACCATACTTCTTAGTCGACGGCAGATCTGGGCTGATTAAGGTGGCAAAGCCGTGGGCGAGATTTGAGATAGGCGTTGTAGACAGCGAATTTCTGAGAAGTTACTACATGCTTTCCGAGCTGGTGAGACGGCTGGTGCCCAGTGATGCGTTTCAAAACTTTGCCAAAGAGCTGGGCGTGGAGAAGGTGGAGGCCGTGGTGGAAGGCGGCTACTACCGGCTTTATGTCGAGTTGTGGGATGGAGTTAAGATGCCGATTGAAAAAGCGCCGTCCGGCGTGAGGGAAGCCTTGTTGCCGGCCATCGCCCTAGAGACGATACGAGATAATATCATGTTTATTGAAGAGCCCGAGGCGCACCTACACCCGGCGGCTATCGTCATGTTTGTACAACTCCTCACCCACGCGGTGAATACAAGAGGCGCGTGGGTGGTCCTTTCAACACACAGTGACTTCCTTCTTTCTAAGCTTAGCAATTTGGTAGAGGCCTCGACGTTAGATGAGGAGAGACTAAAAAGGCTTGGCCTCGCAAAAGAGCTGGCCCTCCCACGAGATAAAATTGCCGTTTACCTAGTAAGGGCCGATAGAGAGCGGAAGAGATCTGTCGTCGAGGAGGTGCCGGTAGACGAGGAGGGAATTGCGGAACTGGAGTTTAGTAAAGTCTCTGAAGAGCTCCTAAACGAGTCCAGCTATATCTCTTTGCTAAAGTCTTAAATTTATGCAATGTAGGGCTATTGATAGGAATTGTGAAGAATTTGATTTAGACAAAGTCGCCGAGGATAGGGGGTATACTGGCAAGAGGGCAGACGTATTGTGTATATGCGGCTCCGTGGCCATAGTCATTGAGGAAACAAGCGGCAAGGCGAAGAAAGAGGACGTCGAAAAATTACTGGCATCTCTTAGCTTTTTAAAAGAGAAAGGCGTGTTGCCCACATACGTCAAGTTGATATTGTGTGTATTACATCACGGAGAGGGGCTTTATAAGGGCGTGGCGGAGGAGTTGAGGAGACGAGATCTCAAGCGGAGGTGCAAGCCGATTTCCGCCAACTGCGACCACGACCTAATGACTAAGCTAAGAATGGCGTGGGAGTTGTCTAGACGATGACTGGCTTACACGGCGGCGTGAGCCCCCTCTCGTTTGCCATCTCTAACAGTGTCGATATTGCCTTCTCCCCCTTGGGCCCCATGTCTCTTGTGTAGTGGTTGACGTACATGTCTACGAACCGCGCCGTCTCCTCTATGGACAGCCCCCTGGAGAACCTCTGGGCGTATCTAAGCGCCTCCTCTCTGTGGGCGTCGGCGTATTTAATCGATTCGGAGAGGGCCTTGGCCGCCTGTTCTGCGAACTCCCTCCCCAGGGCGCTGCGCACTACGTCTAGGCCTAGGGGCGTTGGGAGGCCGGTCTCACGTAGCCACCACTCGCCGAGGTCAACCACTTTTTTAAGCCCCGCCCGGTGGTACGTGATCTGCCCCTCGTGTATAACTACCCCCGCGTCTACGACGCCGGCGGCCACAGCCTCTAGAATTTTGTCAAATGGGATTTCCACAGTCTTTACGCCGGGCATCGCCAGCTGGAGGAGCAACGCGGCTGTGGTGTACCTGCCCGGCACGGCCACGTGCTTGACCTCGCCGCCTCTCGACACAACCACGGGGCCGTAGCCGTCGCCCATTGAGGCGCCTACTCTCAACACGTAGTACTTGTCGCAGGCGTAGGCCAAGGCGTGGGCGCTAACCGCCGTGACGTCGAGTAGCTCGGCAAGGGCCAGCCTGTTCAAAGTCTCGATGTCGGCTAAAAACTCCACGTACGGCGCCGGGAGTTTCACTGCGCCGGAGGCTATGCCGTAGAACATGTAGGCGTCGTCCGCGTCGGGGGAGTGGGCAAGCTTAATACGCATGTGGGACACCACCACGCGTTATTTATCAGTTGCCCCAGAGGCCAAGACGGTGGCGGCGGTGATGAGGACGTAGGCGAGGAGAGTGGCGGCCCCCGGCACCTGGCCGAAGAACAAGTAGCCCCACAAGGCGGCCAGCACGGGCTCCACCGTGGCCAGCACAGACGCCCTGGTGCCCCCCACCTCCCGAACGGCAGATGCGAACAACACGTACGGCACCAACGTGGCGAAGACGCCGAGGTAAGCCCCCGCGGCCGCCGCCTCAAGCGTCGGAGGCCTCCCAAACCACGCCAAGTACGCCGCGGCCAGCGGCCCGGTGATCAGCGGGGTGTAGGCGACGGCCCCAAGAGACGCCTCCCGCTGGCGGCCCTCCGAGGCCAGCACTCTGGCCGCCGCTATGTAAAGGCCGTAAAACACGCCGGAGGCGAGGCCGGCCGCGGCGCCCACCGGGGAGATCTCACCCGCGGCAGACGCCGACAGGAACAGGGCCACCGCCGCCATGACCAGAGCCACGCCGACGGACTCGCGCCTACCCGGCCTCTCGCCTTTTAGAAACAACGCGGCGGCTGTCCACAGCGGCGCCGTGTAGAGTAGGTACGCCGCGGGGCCCACCCCTGCGTACAAGGCGGCGAGCGGATACGCCGAGAACAAGCCCCCCAGGAGGAGCCCCGGCAGGAGGGCCCTCCGGCTCAGAGGAGCCCCCAGCAAGAGGGAAGCCGCCGCCGCCACCACAGAGCGTATAAACGCCAGCCACACGGGGTCTCCCCCCAAGGTAGCCGCCACTCCAATTGTGGACCACAGAGCCGCCGCGGCCAGTATCTTCGCCAGTGCAAACACAGAGACGGGAAGACAGTAGTTAAAAAACGCGCCTAGCGGCTAGAACTCCGACGAGACGTCGAACTCCACGTCATCTGCAAAGTCTGACACCTCTTCTCCAAACAAGGCCGTCCACATCGCCAAGTCGATGAGGCCTAGGCTCAGCAACAGAGGCAACACTGGGGCGATGGGGTCGAGCACCTCAGCCGCCTCCTCGTCTCTGCCCTCTTTCTTAAGCCTGTACGCCTCGTCGACGCGCCTCTCTACCTCCCTCCTCCACTGAGCCAACGCCTCCCAGCCCTTGCCCGACAGCGCGTACGCCTCTCTCTTCACCAGAAAACCTTTCTCCCGCCGCTCTACCAGGCCGTACCCCTCCAACGCGCTTAGAATTGACGCCACGTCGTGTTCAGGCATGCCGAGCTCCGAAGCCAACTCGCCGACCGTCCTCGGCCCCTTGGCCAAGAGCTCCAACACGGCGTAGTACTCCGCCTTGAACTCCATGGCAGTGTTTAAATAACGGTGATAAAAAACTTTGTTGGTGATGTGACGCGGCTGCAGGACGACTTGTGAAGACGATGGGAAGAGCTGACTATTTGAGCTTCTGTTCCAACTCCTTGACGCTCTCCTCGTCTTCCAAGGTGCTTAAGTCGCCTAGAGGCTGGCCCATCGCAACGGCCCTCAAGACCCGCCTCATTACCTTACCCGTCCTCGTCTTAGGCAGCTTTTCTAAAATCACCACCTTACCCACCACGGCCAGGGGGCCTAGGCTCTTCCTCAGGTGGGCCACCACCTCCTCCTCGGTGATGTACCTCCCCGCCCGCGGCACTACGAACACGGCGAGGACGTCGCCTCTCACCGGGTCTGGGATGCTCACCACTGCGGCCTCGGCCACGGAGGAGTGCGACGCCACTATGTCTTCCACCTCCCTGGTGGACAGCCTGTGACCGGCGACTTTAATCACGTCGTCCGACCTGCCCAATATGTGGAGGTGGCCCTCCTCGTCTATGTAGCCCAGGTCCCCAGTGGCGTAGTAGCCCTTGAACTTCGACCAGTAGCTCTCCACGTAGCGCTTGGGGTCTTTCCAAAGCGTGTGTAGAAACGCCGGCGGAAGAGGCGGCTTCACGGCGACGTGTCCCTTCTGGCCGCGGGGGAGCTCCCTCCCCTCGTCGTCTAACACCACTAGGTTGAGAGTGGGGTAGGGAAGCCCCACCGAGCCGTACTTATACCTAAAGCCCCCTAGGTTAAGCGATCCCGGCGCGGTGACGAAGCACGCGGTCTCCGTCTGGCCCCATATGTCGGCCACTTGGCAAGGCTCTTTACATATATACGTCCTCAGCCACTTGTACGCCTCCTCGTTTAAAACCTCGCCGGTGGGGTACACCGCCACGAGGCTGTCTAGCTTATACCTCCTCGGCCACTCGTCTCCGTACTTCATCAACAGCCTGATGGCCGTCGGCGAGAAGAGGACGTGGGTCACCTTGTAGGCGTCGACTATCTCCCACCAAATCCCCGGGTGGGGGTAGTCCGGGGCGTCGTCGTACCACAACACAGTGAGGCCGTTGAGCAGGGGGCCGTGGACGCCGTAGTGGTGGCCGGATATCCAGCCGATGTCCGCCGTGGAGAAGAAGACGATGTCGTCTCTAAACTCCCTCTCGGCGCCGACCAAGTGGTTGAAGGCGTACCAAACCCACACCATGTAGGCGCCGTGTAGGTGGAGGATGCCCTTGGGCTTTCCAGTGGTGCCCGAGGTGTAGAGGATGAAGAGAGGCTCGTCGCCGGAGACCCACTCAGGCTCTGCATAGGCGTTGAGGGGGACGGCCTTTATCTCCTCCTGCCACCAGAAGTCCCTCCCCTCTCTCATGGGGACGCCCACCCCCACATGTCTGTACACCAACACCTCCGAGTCCATGCCGGCGAGGGCCAGGGCCTCGTCTACGGTGGGCTTCAGCGGTATCACCTTGCCGCGCCTAGTCATGCCGTCTGCGGTTATCACCAGCTTGGCGTCTGCATCTTTTATCCTGTCGGCCAGCGCCTGGGCGCCGAAGCCTGAGAAGACCACCGTGTGTACGGCGCCGATTCTGTTCACAGCCAACATGGCTATCATCGCCTCGGGGATCATCGGCATGTAAATCGCCACTCTGTCCCCCCTCTCTACCCCCCTCATCCTCAGCAAGACCGCCAGTCTGTTCACCTCCCTGTAGAGGTCCCAGTACCTCAACACCCTAGTCTGGCCGCTGGACGACACCCATATCAAAGCCGCCTTGTTAGCCCTCCCGTTGTGTACGTGTCTATCCAAGGCGTTGTACGCGATGTTTGTCTCGCCCCCCACAAACCACTTATAAAACGGCGGGTTGGAGTCGTCGTATGTCTTCTCCCACTTAGACCGCCAGTAAAGCCTAGCCGCCTGCCTCTCCCAGAAGCCTACGGGGTCCTTCAGCGACTCTTGGTATACCTCGAAGAACTCCTTCGACATGTCAAAGCCCGAAGACGTAGTACTTAGGCTCGGTGAAGTAGTACATGGTGGACCTCACTCCCTCCCTCCAGCCGAAGCCCGAGTTCTTGACGCCGCCGTAGGGAAGCGCGTCGAACCTAACCCTAGTGGAGTCGTTTATCATGACGGAGCCCGCCCTTATGGCAGAGGCCACTCTAAACGCCTTCTTGTAGTCGCTTGTAAACACCGCCGCCTGGAGGCCGTAGGGAGTGGAGTTGGCCAACTCCACTGCCTCCTCCTCCTCTTCAAACGGCACGATGGGCAACACGGGGCCGAAGACCTCCTCTCTCAGCGCCCTAATATCAGCCCGCCCGTCCGGCACCTCCAGCAGAGTGGGCTCGAAGTAGAACCCCCTCCTCTCCATCCTCCTCCCGCCGTACAACAGCCTAGCCCCCTTAGACAACGCGTCGGAGACGAAGCCCTCCATGGCCTTCACCATCTTGTCGGAGATCAGCGGCCCCATGTCTGTGGACTCGTCGGTGGGGTCGCCCACCTTTACCGAGACCGTCTTCTCCAAGACCAACTTGACAAACTTATCGTACACCTCCCTCTCCACGTAAAGCCTCTTAGTGGCGTTGCAGTTCTGGCCGGCGTTTTCAAACCTCGCCCTCACCACCACGGCGGCCGCCCTTTCCAGGTCTGCGTCTTTAAAGACAATGGCGGGGTCGGAGCCGCTCGGCGCGATCATGTACTTCTTCCCCCTACCCGCCGCCTTCGCCGCCACCTGCAACCCCACCGCAGTGCTACCTGTGAAGGATATCCCCGCCACCTTAGGGTTTTCCAACAGCTCGTCGAACACCTCCTCGCCGCTCCCAACCACCACGTTCACCACGCCGTCGGGGAACCCGGCCTTCTTAAACACGTCGTACAGCTTCAAGGCTGTGAGAGGCGTGTGAGTAGAGGGCTTAACCACCGCCGTGTTCCCTGCTGCCACCACCGGCGCCACCTTGTGGGCGAAGGTAGACGCCGGGTTGTTGTAGCTTAGAGCCCCGCCGACGACGCCCACTGGCTCCCTCGTCTCCACCACGAGCCTGTTCTCGTTGCCCGGCGGGTAGCCGTAGGCGTCTACCCTAGGCGCCCTCCCCTCTAGGATGTAGCGGGCCTCCTCTGCGCTCGCCCTCACGATCTCGATTGCTCTCCACAGCTCCGCCCTGGCGTCTCTAATAGGCTTCCCAGACTCGGCCACCAACGTTTTTAACAAGTCGTCGAAGGACAGCTCCATGTACTCAGCCGCCTTCAGCAACAGCTTGGTCCTCTCTCTCAGAGGTAGGGACGACCACTTGAGAAAGGCGCTGTACGCCTCGTCGACTACAAGCCTTACGTCCTCCCTAGTGGCCGACCTCAGCTTGGCTATCACCTCCCCCGTCGCGGGGTTGAAGACTACTACTTCCCTCGACATGGATAGGCGGGGGGCTAAGTTTATTAAATGTTTCCAATATGTAAGATTATTACGTTACTTTACAATGATTAAAAATTATAAAAATAGTTTAAATTATACACGCAGAGAATCTTTATATAGGTAAAAACGAATGGGCTTATGGGTCTGAGAACAGGCCAGCAGTACGTGGAGGGGATTAGGCACAGGCAACACGCCTCGATATACGTAATGGGGAAGAAGGTTACTGACGTCACCACAAACCTCTTCCTAAAGCCCTCGGTCCTCTCATTCAAGGCCACCTTCGACGCGGCTTTTGAAGAAGACACAAAAGACCTAGCCAGGGTGTACAGCCCAATCGTGGGGGAGGAGGTGAACCGATTTAACTCTCTCCACACGGGCCCCCAGGACCTCGTGGCGAAGGTCAAGTTGCTGAGGAAGCTGAGCCACAAGACCGGGACTTGCTTCCAGAGGTGCGTGGGGTGGGATGCCTTGAACACTCTGTACATAGTGACGAGGAGGCTTGCGGAGAAGGGGAAGAAGGCATACTTCGACAACTTTATGAAGTACGTCGCCGACGTGCAGAAGAAGGACCTCGCCCTCGCGGGGGCCATGACAGACGTCAAGGGCGTGAGGACTTTGCGCCCCAGCGAGCAGCCCAACCCAGACGCCTACGTGAGGGTGGTGGAGGAGAGGGACGACGGCGTCGTGGTGAGGGGGGCCAAGGCCAACATCACTGGGATAGCCGTCGTGGACGAGGTGGTGGTCATGCCCACCCGCGCCATGACGGAGAAAGACGAGATGTACGCAGTGTCTTTCGCCATTCCGCTAGACACTCCTGGCGTAAAGGTTGTGGTGGGCAGGCAGCTAAACGACGCGAGGAGGCTGGAGGGCGGGGAGATAGACGGCCTGCCCTACATGTTTAACCACGAGGGCCTCCTAATCCTAGACGACGTCTTAGTGCCATGGGACAGAGTCTTTCTCTACCGCGACTGGAAGGAGGCGGGGGTCTTGGTGGAGGTCTTCTCCTCCTACCACCGCCAGGGCTACGCCGGGTGTAAGTCCGGCCTAGGCGACGTGATTATAGGAGCCGCCTACAACTTGGCCAAACAGATAGGCGTCGCCGAGAAGTCCCACATACAGGAGAAGCTGACGGAGATGGTGTTTTTAAACGAGACGATGTACTCCACAGGGCTCGCCGCAAGCTGGGAGGGCAAGAAGCTGGCGGAGGGGCCGGGGGGCTTCTGGGTAAACCCCATGTACGCCAACGTCACCAAGCACCTCGTGACTAGGTTCCCCTACGAAATCTCGCGGCTGGCCCACGACATTGCGGGGGGGATACTGGGCACCGCCCCCAGCGAGTTCGACCTCAAAAACCCCGAGATAAGGGCGTTGATCGAAAAGTACCTACAGGGCGTGCCTGAGTTCACGGCTGAGCAGAGGCTTAGGATGATTAGGTTGCTTGAAAACACCAGCATAAGCGTGGCGTACCTAGTCGAGTCTGTGCACGGCGCTGGTAGCCCACAAGCCCAGAGAATTTCTATGCAGAGGCTGTACGACGTGGAGACTGCGGAGAAAGTGGCCAAGTACCTGGCGGGCATGGGGCAGAAGGTGGCGGACAAGAGAGTGGAGCCGCACAGTCAGAGCGACGCGGAGAAGGCATGACCAAGGTGAGGAGCTTCGCCAGCAGGCCGCCAATAACGGCGCCGCCGGAGGCCACTATTAGACAGGTGGCGGCCCTTATGGCTGAGAGGAGAGTAGGCCTCGTAGTGTTAACAAGAGAAGGGCAGATAGTGGGCGTTGTCTCTGAGAGAGACGTGGTTAGGGCGGTGGGAGAGGGCGTAGACTTAGACAAGCCGGCGGCTGAGATCGCCACTAGGCAGGTGGTTACAATAGACGCAGACGCTCCCATCGCAGAGGCGGCTTCTTTGTTTAGAAAACACGGCATTAGGCACTTGGTGGTGTTAGAAGGGGGCAGGCTTTACGGCGTGTTGTCAATAAGAGACTTGGTAAAAGACAGAGAGTTGTTGAGAAGCCTTGCCGAGTTTGCCCCGGTTCCAGACTCCTTATACGTCGTTGGTGATTGATAATTATAATTTTTTTCATTAATTAAACATTAACAAAAACCTTAAAAAATTTTTTAAATAAGTATATGTGGAATTTATAACTTGTGACGTAGTTGTACTCGGGTCAGGGCTGGCGGGACTCAGGGCAGCAACGGCGGCGGCTAGCGTAAGCGAGAAGCTGGAGGTATGCGTAGTCACCAAGGTCTCCGGGCCGCGCTCCCACAGCATCTCAGCGGAGGGAGGCATGGCCGCCGTGTTGTACCCAGAGAAGACCGGCGACTCGCCTCATCTGCACGCATACGACACTGTGAAGGGAGGGGACTTCTTAGTGGACCAAGACGCCGCCATGTTGCTGGCGGAGAGCGCCCCGGGGGAGGTTTGGTTTTTAGAAAAGATCGGGGTGCCGTGGACAAGGGAGCCCGACGGCTCGCTGGCGCTTAGGAGATTCGGCGGGATGAGCAAGCCTAGGACTGTTTTTGCGAAAGATAAGACCGGCTTTTACATAATGACGACGCTGTATAAATACGCAAGGGGGATTCCAAACATTAAGTTCTACGAGGAGCACCTAGTTACGAAGTTAGTGGTCAAACACGGCAGGTTCTACGGACTGGTGGCAATCAACATGCGTAGGGGGGAGGTCAGGTTCTTCAGAGCCCCCGCCGGGGTTTTGGCGGCCGGGGGAGGGGGGCGCATGTTTAAGCTCACCACAATGGGCCATTTAAACACAGGCGAGGTCCTCGGCTTCGCCTTGAGGGAGGGCATACCGCTGAAGGACATGGAGTTTGTACAGTGGCACCCCACAGCCCTCGTCCCAAGCGGGATACTGATAAGCGAGGCGGCGAGGGCAGAAGGCGCATACCTCGTCAACAGGCTGGGGGAGAGGTTCCTGAAGAGGTACGCCCCGCAGCAGATGGAGCTGGCGCCGCGGGACGTGGTGTCGAGGGCAATAGCCATGGAGTGCAAGGCGGGGAGGGGCTTCACCTGGAGGGGGGAGCTGTGCTACGTGGGGCTCGACATCAGGCACCTAGACCCCCAGAGAGTAAAGGAGAGGTTGCCCCTCCTCTTGGAATTAGCCAAGACCTACGCGGGGGTGGACCCGTTCTCAGAGCTTATACCCGTGGCCCCCGCCGTCCACTACTTCATGGGGGGAATAAACACAGACCTCTACGGGAGGGTGGTAGACGCCGAGGGCAACTGGATAGCGGGCCTGTGGGCGGCGGGCGAGGTGGCGTCTGTCAGCGTCCACGGAGCCAACAGGCTGGGCTCTAACTCGTTGAGCGAATGCGCTGTGTGGGGCCGGCTCACGGGGGAGCAGGCCGCCAAGTATGCGCTTGAGCACAAGGTCTCCGCGTTGGAGGAGCGTATAAAAAACCTGGCGGAGGAGGAGGAGAGGAGGATTTTTTACAAGCTGGCGAGGAAGGAGACCGGCGGGACGTCGGCGTCGTGGGTTAGGAACCAGCTTCAGCTGGCCATGATGAAGGGCGCCGGCATATTTAGAGACGAGCAGTCGGTCGCCCAGGCCATGGCCACCTTGACTAAGCTCCTGTCGGCGGTCAAGGAGGTGAACATGCACGACGTGAGCAGAGTCTACAACATGGAGCTGAGAGAGGTGGTGGAGCTCGACGGCATGCTCCCCGCCGCCTACGCCATACTCCTGGGGGCCTACTTTAGGAAGGAGTCCAGAGGGGCCCACTACAGGCTGGACCACCATCACAGAGACGACAAGAACTGGCTGAAGCACACCCTAGTGTACCGGGTGGGCGACGCGTACGTCACCACTTACACACCAGTAAAAATAGAGAGATGGCCCCCCGAGATTAGGCAGTACTGATGAAGTACAAAGTCTCTATTAGGCGGTACAAAGACGGCGTCCAGTACGTACAGACCTACTACGTGGAGGCGCCGCCGAACACCACGGTGTTAGACCTCTTGATTAACATTAGAGAAGACCTCGACGGCTCCATCGCCTTTAGGTACGCGTGTAGGATGGGCGTGTGTGGGATATGCGCCGTCCGCATAAACGGGACTCCGAAGCTGGCCTGTATGACTAAGCTCAGCGACTTGGGGACTCAAGACATTTTAATAGAGCCTGTAAAAGATAAAAATATAATTAAAGATCTTGTAGTAGATTTTTAACTAAAATTATCTAAGAAAAACTCTTATAAGCACATTGAGGCTTCTAACATGGCTCGCCGCATCGTAGTCGTCGGCGGAGGGGCGGCGGGGGCCACCGCCGCCTCGAAGGCAAAGAGAGTAGACCCCTCGGCGGAGGTGGTGCTCGTGGAGGCCAGCCCATACGTCACCCACGCCCCCTGCGCGGTGCCCTACGCCATCTCCCACTCGGCAAAGCTGTACGTGTACACCGCGGAGCAGTTCGCCAGGGAGAGGGGGGTCAGAGTCTTGGTGAACACAAAGGCCGAGGCCGGCGAGGGGAACCGGCTGAGGCTGTCTGGCGCTCACAGCGGCGTCTTGGAGTGGGACGTGTTGATAGTGGCCACGGGGGCCAGGCCGAGGGTGCCCCCCATAGAGGGAGTCGGGCTGAGGGGAGTACACGTCATTAGACACCCCGCTGAGGTGTGGGAGGTGAAGGCAGATTTGGAAAAAGCCGCCACCGTGGCCGTGGTGGGCGGCGGCTACATAGGAGTAGAGATGGCGGAGGCCCTCCTCGCCATGGGCAAGAGGGTTGTGTTGATAGAAAGCGGGAAGTGGCTGTTGAACAAGATGTTAGACGGGGAGCTGGGGGCCTACGTCACCGAGTACTTCAAGGCCATGGGAGGCGAGGCGAGGCTGGGAGAGGGCGTGGTAAAGATAGGCGGGTCCGACAGGGTGGAGTACGTGGAGACAACGAACGGGGTCGTAAAGGCAGACGCGGTGGTGCTCGCCACCGGGGTGGTCCCCAACGTAGAGCTGGCGACGGCGCTTGGGGCAAGGCTGGGCCCCACCGGGGCGGTCTCAGTGGACCCATACCTAGAGACCTCGGTGCCCAACGTATACGCCGCGGGGGACGTGGCCGAGGCGGTGCACGCGGTGACTGGGAAGCCTGTGTGGATTCCTCTGGCGCCTTACGCAAACAAAATGGGCTACGTCGCCGGCGTCAACGCGGGGGCCGGCGAGAAAAAGTTGCAGTTCCCCCCCGTGGTGGGCGCGGCGGTGACGAAGTTCTTCGACATGTACATCGGCAAGGCCGGCCTCTCGGAGGCTGAGGCCAAGGCGGCGGGGCTAAATGTGAGGACCGCCGTCCTCACCACCAGAGACAAGGCCACGTTTATGCCGGGGGGCAGGGACGTGAGAGTGAAGGCCGTCGCCTCCGGGGACTTGTTAATCGGCGTCCAGGCGGTGGGCTACACGCCGTATGTCGCAGCCGTGGTGGACTTGGCAGCGCAGTACATCGGGAAGCCCATCTCCTCGGTGATTTTGGCTGAGTACTCCTACATGCCGTACACCGGGCCTGTGTGGCACCCCCTAGTCTCTGCGGCTAGGATGTTAGATTAATAATCGGGCGGATCGCCCTCCCGCTTCGAAGCGCCTCCACCGCCTCGTTCACCTCCTCCAACTTGTAGAACGGCCCGGCGAGGAGGTCTGGGCGGAGCACGCCCTTCTCCACTAGGGAGATCACCTTGGGCAGGTCGACCCTGGGCCTGGCGCCGTAGCTCCCCACGATAGTTATGCCGCCTCGGACCACCCTAGCCACGTGCACCGGGGCCCTCTTCCCCACGGCCATAAGCCCCACCAGCACCACTCTGCCGCCGGAGGCTGTCATCTCAACAGCGGCGTCTACCGTCTCTTCGGTGCCTACAGCCTCTATCACCACGTCTGCGCCCCTCCCGTCGGTCAGGTCTTTGACGGCCTTCACGGGGTCTCCCTCCCTGGGGTTCACCACCTCTGCGCCCAGCTGTTTGGCAAGCTTAAGCTTCTCCGGGTTGCGCCCCACTGCAATCACCCGCGCGCCGACCGCCTTTGCCACGTTCACCGCGGCCAGTCCCACGCCGCCGGTTCCGACGACGACTACGGTATCCCCCGGCGAAGCCGAGGCCGAGTTGACCACGGCGCCGTACGCCGTCATGAAGGCGCAGCCCAACATGGCCAGCTCCGGCCTGCCGTGCATAGACTTGGGCAACTTGGCGAGGCCCGTCGCGGGGACTACAGCCTCCTCAGCCCACACGCCTCCGAGAAACACCCTCAGCGGCGTGCCGTTGAGGCTGAGGTGCATGTGCCCGTCTAGAAGAACGCCCTTGGCCCTCGCCTCTGCAAATTTTTCACAGAGGTTCTCCATACCCCTTGCACAGTTTTTACAGTGGCCACAGGGCCATATAAACGAGGACACGACGACGTCGCCCGGCGCAAAGTTAGACACGCCTGGCCCCACCTCCTCCACCACGGCCACCGCCTCGTGCCCCGGGATTAGAGGCGGGGGTACGGGGGTGGCGCCTTCGAGTACGTACAAGTCGCTGTGGCACACCCCGGCGGCCTTGACCCTTATCTTAACCTCGCCCTCGTGAGGCTTGTGTACGTCCACCTCCTCCACTCTTAGGGGCGTGTTGTACCTGTGTAAAACAGCCGCCTTCATGTAACCCGCCGTTGCTCCCTCTTTAAAAACTTTTTATTTTTCTTTTTGATTGAAATATTATTATAATTAAAAATATTATAAACTGCACAGAGTACAGCTAATCTTTTAAATACTGTTTTTAGATGGTGCCTATGCTCGTTCCGCGTCTGATGTGCACTCAGCACCCCGACGCCACTGTGAAGATAACCGCGGCGGAGGAGGTGGACGAGGCCATCGTGGCCTACACTGCGTATGGTTGCGACGAGGTTATGGTAGACTACGAGGGCAAGATGACCCCCTACGCCCAGCCGAAGGAAATTGTGGTAAAGGCGGTGAGGGGCGGCGTGCCGCTGGGGTCTAAGTTCTACGTCACCGTCCGCCTGCCTAACCCGAAGCTGGAGGAGTTCGACAGGGCGATGCTGTCGCTGGAGGCCGCCATTGTGGCGAACTACTTCTCTAGGAAATACGCCGACGTCCAGGCGGTTAGGTGGGTGGTTCTGCCCATGGTGGAGGACGTGGACACCGTCATGTTGGTTAGGAAGATGCTCAGGCGCAAGGCCGAGGTGTATAAGTCCGAGACGGGGATAGACGTGGGGGAGATAGAGGTGATCCCGCTTATGGAAGACGCCTTTGTACAGCTCAAGGTCAAGGCGGTACTCGGCGACGTGTTTAGAGGAGAGGAGGTGAGGGAGGTGAGGGTGTTCCTGGGCAAGTCGGACTCCGCCGTGAAGCACGGCCACTTGGCCTCGGCCCTCTCCATCGCATACGCCCTCTCTGCGTTGACGCAGTTCGAGTCGGAGACGGGGGTTAGAGTCAGGCCCATACTGGGGATGGGGTCGCCGCCGTTTAGAGGGGCCCTCAACAACCCAAGGCTCGCCCACTTAGAGGTGGTACAGTACGCGGGGTACCACACGGCCACTATTCAGTCCGCGGTGAGGTACGACACGTCGCTGGACGAGTATGTAAAAGTGAAGGAGTCTATTCTAAACGCCTGTTGCGCGGCTAGGCACAAAGTAGGCGAGGAGGTCCTCCACACCATTCAGCAGGCCTCCACCCGCTATAGGCAGACGCTTCTAAAATACGTGGACAAGGTGGTGGAGGTGGCCAGGCTGGTTCCCGGGACGAGGGACAGGGTGAGCTGGAAGGAGTACGGCAGGTCGCTGGCCGACGGCGACAGGGTGGTCAACATGCCGCGCGCCATTGTCTACACCTCCACTTGGTACGCCATGGGCTTCCCGCCCACGTTGCTAGACGCCCCCTTCGTCGTCGAGTTGGCCAAGTCCGACAAGCTGGACGACGTTTTAAAAGTCCTGCCCACCTACAGGAAAGAGCTTGAATACGACTTCGAGTTCTTCGACCCAGCCACGGCGGAGAAGTACCTAGGCGGCGAGTTGGTAAAGGCGGCGCTTGAGGCGGCGGACTACCTAGGGCTGGAGGCCAGGCCGAGTCCCACCTACCTGGCCCTGCTTAGGATGCCTAGGAGCGAGCCTAACATAATCGCCATGGGCAAATACCGCAAGTTCTTGGGATAACGTTTAAATAGGCCCCCGCGTTAATTATATATGTCGAAGGTTGGGGAATATATAAAGCGCCAGCCCATTGTCGCAGGGCCCGACGCCACGGTGGAAGACGCGGCGAGGCTAATGGCGCAACACGGCGTCGGGGCCGTGGTTATTGTAGACGAGTTTAAAAGGCCCATCGGCATCATCACAGAGAGGGACTTGGTCAAAGTAGTGGCGGAGAGAAAGTACGGCGTAAGGGCCCTAGACGCGGGGACGAGAGGCGACCTCCTCACTGCGTCTCCCGAAGACGACGTGTACCAGGTGTTGAAAAAGATGAGAGAGAGGAAGGTGAGGCACTTGATCGTGGTGGACAAAGAGGGGAAGGTGGCGGGTGTGATCTCCGTCCGCGACTTATTAGAAGACAAAGCTTTAAAAGCCCTGGGAGACAAGGTATGGTGGCCGCCTCCAGAGGAGTAAGAGTAAAAGAGCTGGTAAAAAGGCCGCCGATTACAATACCGGCCACAGCCTCTCTGCTAGAAGCCGCCGACACTTTGACCCGCCACAACGTGGGCGCCCTCGTTGTGGTGGACCAGTCCGAAAAGCCCGTGGCGGTGCTGTCGGAGCGAGACATCGTGAGGGCCATAAGCCAGAGGATGCCCCTCTCCACGCCCGTCGAGGCCTTCATGTCCACTTGGCTAGTCACAATAGACGCCAACGAGACTGTGGAAAAAGCCGCAGAGCTGATGTGGATAAACAACATAAGACACCTAGTGGTCACCGAGGGTGGGAAGGCAATAGGGGTGATATCAATCAGAGACTTGATAAACCCCAAGGTGCTGTCCTCCTTCTGTAAGTGACCCCCATCGACGTGGCTCAGCTGGCGGAGTGCCGCCTTTGCCCCCGCCTCGTGCAGTACCGCCAGTCGGTAAAGCCGCCTCCTAGGTATGCCGGGTGGACGTACTGGAACAAGCCGGTGCCGCCCTGGGGGGACCCACAGGCCAGGTTGGTAATTGTGGGGCTGGCCCCTGCGGCCCACGGCGGGAATAGGACCGGCCGCATGTTCACCGGCGACAAGTCGGCGCAGAACTTGTTCCAAGTCTTGTATCAGCTTGGCCTTTCCTCAAGCCCCTACAGCTTGTCGAAGGACGACGGCACTCGCCTAAGGTGCGTGTACGTGACCTCTGCCGTGAAGTGCGCCCCGCTGAGGAATAGGCCCACCGCCGAGGAGGTGGCGAACTGCAACAAGTGGCTGAGGCAGGAGCTCGCCGCCCTGAGGCCCAAGTCGGTGGTGGCGCTGGGCAGAGTGGCATGGGACGCCGTGTTGATGGCGTATGGGCTTAAAAAACAGCCGTTTGCCCACGGCGCGTGGGTACGGGTAGGCGAGACGCGGATATACGCCTCCTACCACCCAAGCCCGCTTAACGTAAACAGCGGCCGGCTCACGGCCGCCCAGCTGAAAGAGGTGATCCTGTCGGCGGCCGAGTATGCGGGATGTGTTGAGTAAAGACGTGAATAAGGTATTACAGGAGGTAGAGCCTCTCATGGCGTTTATAGGATATAGAGTCACAGAGCTCTCCCAGGGGAGGGCATGTGCGGAATTTGACATGTCTCCAAACGTTCAGAGAATAGGCGGCGTCTTGCACGGAGGCGTTATCATGGCGGCGCTTGACGAAACTATGGGCCTTGCCGCGCTTACGCTAAACGACGGGGTGGACCAAGTGACTGTGGAACTCAAGGTTAACTTTCTGTCGCCCGGGGTCAAGGGGCCGTTTAGAGTATGCGGCTGGGTCGTCCGGCGGGGGAGGAGAGTGGTGGCGGTTCAGGGAGAGGTTAGAGATGCCGACGGCGGGCTTGTGGCCATTGCCCTAGGCACTTGGTACTACCTAGACAAGAGAGTCGAGGGCTAAGTTTATATACCCCCCATTTCGTATATAGACATGTCGGGGATTATGTAGAAGTTCTAGATACAACCCTTAGAGACGGGGCGCAGGGCGCAAACGTTTCGTTTCTCCTCGAGGACAAGGTCAGGCTTGCGCTACTCCTCGACGAGCTGGGCGTGGACTATATAGAGGGGGGCTGGCCCTACTCAAACCCCAAGGACTACGAGTTCTTCAAGGCGATGAAGGAGTACAGCCTCTCTAAGGCCAAGCTGGCCGCCTTCGGGAGCACGAGGCGTAAGGGAGTCAGGCCGGAGAAAGACGAGAGCCTAAACTCCATCGTGAAGGCTGACGTCCCCGTCGCCGTGATCTTCGGCAAGAGCTGGACCCTCCACGTGGAGAAGGTGTTGGAGACGACGTGGGAGGAGAACCTCGCCATGATAGCGGAGTCTGTGGAGTACCTAAGAGGCCACGGGATGGAGGTGATATACGACGCGGAGCACTTCTACCAGGGTTACCAAGAGGACCCGGAGAGGGCGTTGGAGTCTATAGAGACTGCGTGGAGGGCCGGGGCCAGAACCATAGTGCTCGCCGACACCAACGGGGGCACCCCGCCGCACGAGGTGTACCGAATCACGGCGGAGGTCAAGAGGAGGTTCCCCGCCATGCCTCTAGGCGCACACATGCACAACGACATCGGCTGCGCCGTGGCCAACACCCTGATGGCAGTCGCCGCAGGCGCCAGGCACGTCCAGGGCACGATCAACGGCGTGGGGGAGAGGACCGGCAACGCAGACCTAACCGCGGTGTTGCCTACACTTGAGCTGAAGATGGGCCTTAGAGTCCTCGGCGACGGCCCTCCTCAAGTGAAGTTTTCAAAGCTTAGGCAGGCGTCTCGCTTCGTCTACGAGGCGCTTGGGGTGCAGCCAAACCCCTACCAGCCCTACGTGGGGGAGTACGCCTTCGCCCACAAAGGCGGGGTCCACGCAGACGCCGTGTTGAAGACGCCGAGGGCCTACGAGCACGTAGACCCCTCACTGGTGGGGAACAGGAGGGTGATAGTGGTGTCGGAAGTGGCGGGCTCCGCGAGCCTCGTGCTGAAGGCAGCCGAGGAGCTCGGCATGTCCCTCGACAAAAGACAAGAGGCTGTGAGGTCCGCCCTAGAGGAGATCAAGCGGCTTGAGCGGGAGGGCTACTCCTTCGACGCGGCCCCAGCCTCGGCCCTGCTGATATTGTTAAAACACCTCGGCCTATACAAAGAGAGGTTTAGGCTTCTGGAGTGGCGAGTGGTGACGGGCCCCACAAACGTGTCATACGCAGTGGTGAAGGCTTGGGTCAACGGCTCCGTGAGGCTGGAGGCCGGCGAGGGAGTCGGCCCGGTCCACGCAGTAGACGTGGCGCTTAGGCGGGCCATCACCTCGGCGTTTCCAGAGCTGGCCTCCGCCTACCTGAAAGACTACAAAGTGGTGTTGCCCACGGCGGTGAGGAGCACCGAGAGCGTGGTTAGGGTCACCGTGGAGTTCACCGACGGTGACAAGGTGTGGCGGACCGTGGGGGTGTCCACAAACGTGGTGGAGGCGTCGATAAAGGCTATAGTAGACGCCTACGACTTCGCAATACAGGTAAAAAACGGGCTACGCCTCACTCCAAGGCCCCCACCCCTCATGTGACCCGGGGGGAGAACCCGGACCGCTCTCGGCCCGCCGGGCCACACATCGGGGTGCTTACCCGTGGGGGCCTAGGCCGGGCGCCCCCAGCGACGGGGGCTGGACTCCATATGTCCACGTATGTGGGGGTATTTATTGATTTCTCTTTGACGTTCAACTGTAATTACGTCTTTTTCGCCGTGTCTTCTGTAAACGTTGCTCGGCCCGTTTTTCCCTATCTGCTGTTCGACCTGACATTACAGTGTTCCGAATTCGCTCAACAGTAAAAATGTGTAGATCCGCCTTGACCTAATTTTCATCTAAGTATCGCCGACGCCGTTGAAACAGAGTTTTTTAATACTTTTTACGGCGCTTGGCTGATTTTAGCCCGCCTGTTTCCTATATAGGACTGAAACCGTGCTTTATGTAGTTTTCAAGGATTTGATGTTTGTCTCTGCGGCGACTAACTTCGGCAGAATCCGTCACCAGATGCCGACGAAGACAGACGTCGTCAAATTACGTCAGCAAATGCTGACAATTTTTGCCGGCGAAAACATACGTCGGCAAACAACGTCGGTATCTGATTACGAAAGTTGCTGACGAATTTTGCCGACGGAAACTTACGTGAGCAAACTACGTCGGCAAATGCCGACGATGGTTGCCGACGTACGTCCCACTGGTGGCGGTGGGCCGAGCCAGAGGGAGCTACCGGGAGCTGGACTGCCCTTTTTAACAGGCAGAAGACGGCGAGTTTGTACTTGCCACGGCAAGTATAATACCGCCGATTTTTACTTGCATATGTATGTAAAGAGTCTCTCACCGCCGCAGCACCTCCAGCTCTCCGTAGAGCTCGTTGAGGACAGACGCCGCGGCTTCAACTCTTTGTTGGACGTCGTGGGGGTCGGGCTCCTCCTCGGCCTCCTCGGCGAGGCTGAGGTCTACCGCCGCCGACAGGAGAGAATAGGCGTAGTAGAGGAGGGAGGCCTTCAGCCCCCTCTCCCACCGCGCCCACTCCCTCAGCCGCCTGTACACCTCGCGCACGGCGGCGAGCTCGCGCAGAAGCCTCCTCGCCAGCTTCTCCGCCTCGGACCACTGGGCCGCGCAACCAAGCTCGGCCGTCGCGGCAACTATCCGCCCCGCCACCTCGCCCACGTCTTTGCCCAGGTAAACGGTCTTTCGCCTCCGCCACCCGGCATAGAGCTGGGCGTATAGGTATTGCGCCCCGTTCTTAACCGCGGCCCAGACGTACAGCCTGACTGGGCCTAGGCTGAGGGACCCCAACATCCCACCGTATACGAGTGGCATAGACGTACATACACACCTCTTATAAATCTTTCGCAGTTAAGAAACTGCACATTCTACGGAGGCTTATCCGAACGCCCCGGATTCTGTTGTGTGTGTTATAACTGTGATAAGAAACGGCGCACCTCGGCGCCGCATCTGGGGCACTTCGACGCGGGTAGGTCCACGTAGCGCGCCAGCACGCCGTGCCACGCGGCTTTTCTCCTGACCCTCCTGGCCAGCTCCAGCAACCCCCTTGCGAGCACC
>JAVZUI010000032.1:0-20157 GCA_038879095.1 Pyrobaculum sp.
CGTGAGGCGGGTCGCCGTTGTGGCTAGGGGGGAGCTGGTGCTTCCGGGGGTGCCTATTCTTAAAATCCTGGCCTCAGAGGCGCGTAGAGTGGGGGTGTCCGGCGTCGCTTATATTCGCGACGGCGTGTTGTACGCCGTCTTCGAAGGCCCGGACGAGGCTGTGGAACAAATTGTCCACTTCATCCCCGTGGCGTCGCCTGCGGTTAAGATTAGGGAGTTAGAGGTAAGAGAGGAGGAGTACAGAGGCGAGTTCAGCGGCTTTGTAACTTCTTGAGTCTGCGTATCTGGGTCTCTACCTCGCGGAGGGCTTCCCGGCTCTCCTCGGCCGGCTGGTAGCCTATTTCCTCGCCTCTCAGCCCGGCCAGTAGGCTTTTTAACGACTCGGCGAACACCCTCGGCGAGGAGGGGCATTCGATAGATATGTAAAACCGCCTCTGCGAGAGCGCCTTCCCCAGCTTGTAGTAGAGGTAGCCGCTGGCGAAGTGGTACCCCGTGGCGTCGTCTTTATGCACGTCGAAGCCTAGGTGTATTACTAGGGGGTCTTGGACGGCCTTCAGTACGTACGACAGCGCGGCCCATAGGCTTTTGTCTCCGCCGCCTGGCGGCACTGCTATCCCCAGGGCTTTGTGCCCCTTCTTGTGTATATACTTAGGCGTGGGGCCGTCTGCGCCGCCGTATATTACGTACAGGGGGAATTTGTGTTCTAGGTGTAGTTCCCAACTGCCCGTGGGGAAGTGTCTGTCTATCGACACGAGGGACGCCCCCGTCTTTTTCGCAATGTACGCCGCCGCGTTGAAGAAGTGGCCGCCTCGTGGGGCGTGCAGGCCGGCGAACATGGAGCCTCCGGCGTAGAAGATGGCCTTTTCCCTCGCCGCGGCGGCCTCTGCCACCGCCAGCGCGGCGAGAGGCTTCTCCCCCAGTTTTTTTGCCGTTTTTAGAAATATCTCGCTGTGGACTTTGGCAACCTCTTCCCACGTGCCCAGGGCCTCCACCTCCTCTGCCCCTTCTCGTCTCAGCAAGTCGGCGGCCCAGTCTTCTTGCAGTTTGTGTATTAGCAACATATATATAGGCTGGAATTTTGGCCTTATTAATGCAGGGGTTTACGAAATAGAGGAGAGGCTCTATGCCTTGTTAAAAGAGCGGGTTAGGTACAACGTCCCGCCTCTCCTCGGCGGACCTCTTGCAAGAATTATCGCAGAGGAGGTGTCTAAGGCCCACAGGCCTGCCGTGGCGTACCTCGGCCCTGAGTACTCCTTCACCTGGGAGGCGGCGACGCGTATGTTTCCCCACGGCTCCCACCTGCCGGCTAGGTCGATTACTGAGGTTTTTAAAATGGTGGAGGGGGGCGACGCGTCTTTCGGCGTGGTGCCGTTTATAAACAGCCTTGAGGGCCCAGTGGGGGAGACCGTCGACGGCTTGGCCACTTACGACGTGAGGATTGTGTCCATGGGCGAGTTGAGGATTACCCTCTGCCTCGCCAAGAGGGGCCAGCCGCGGGTTGTGTACACACATCCACACGCCGCGGCGCAGGCCAGGAGGGCACTTCAGCTACTGGGGGCGGAGGTGGTGTACACCCAGTCGACTTCGGAGGCTGTGAAAAAATTCATGGAGTGCGGCGACTGTGCCGTCGTTGCGTCTCCAAAGGCGCTGGAGGGGGTTGAGAAGGTGTGTGGGGTGGAGGATGCGGAGAGCTACACTAGGTTTGCCGTGTTGTCCACGGGGGGCGGGGCGGGGGGAAGGGCCGCGTTGATATTTGCAGTGCCCAACGTCCCCGGCGCGTTGTACAAGGCGCTGGGGCCCATCGCGAGGCGGGGCTTAAACATGACGTTGATATACTCGAGGCCCACCAAGCTCTCGCCGTGGGACTACTTCTTCCTCGTAGAGCTGGAGGCAGGGGCTGGGTTTGAAGAGGCCGTGGAGGAGCTGAGGCAGTACACAACTATGTTGAAACTAGCCGGGCGCTACGACGTAATACCGCTCTAGTCCCTCGCCTCTCCCCTCACCTCGACGCCCAGGGCCTGCGCCAGTTCGAAGGCCCTCCGCCTCACGTAGGGGGAGACTAGCAGAAGCCTCGGCTTTTTCCCAGTTACTTTTTGATATAAAAGGCCTATCCGGTACAGCTCAGACACGTCTCCTCGATCAGCCGAAGAGTTGAACTCCACCAAGATGTGGACGTCGTCTTTTATCAACAGGTCTACCTCAACCACAGCTGGGTGGCCGTGGACGTAGCCCTCCCCGTCGTGGTACACCCACCTCGTGGCCGTGTACTCCTTCAGCAAGTCCTCCACTAAGTATTTCACAGAGTCGCAGAAGGCCTCCTCAGCCACGGCCCCCCACCTGTTTCCAAGCGCGTTGATTTTCAACTCCAGGGACCTAACGGCCGCTGAGTGTCTGTCCACAGACTCTTGTAAAGACTTGATCGCTGTCGAGTGTTCTAACACCGCCGTTTGTAACAACTGAATGGCCGCTGAGTGGTTTTCCACAGACTTTTGAAGCGACTGGATGGCCTTAGAGTGCTCCTCTACGGCCTTTTGCAAAGATTGTATGACCACTGAGTGCCCCTCCACGGTTTTTTGTAAAGAGGCAATTGCCTTTGAGTGTTTTTCTACTGCTTTTTGGAGCGACTGTATGGCTTTGGAATGTCCTTCCACCGTCTTCTGTAACGACTTTATTGCCTGGGAATGTTCTTCTACAGATTTCTGGAGCGATTGTATCGCCTTGGAGTGGTCCTCTAAAACTTTTTGGAGCGACTGGATAGATGTCGAGTGTCCTTCGACGGTTTTTTGTAGCGACTGGATGGCTTTTGAGTGTCCCTCTATAGTTTTCTGAAGCGAGTAAATGGCCTTGGAGTGTGTTTCGAGCGTCTTTTGCATTGCTTGTAGGGCCTTGGTTTGGCGGTTTGCTTGTCTTTGTAAGGTCTTTATGGCTTCTATGTTTTTATCTATGCTTTCAAAAATTTTGTCTAGGCCTAGGAGCCCGGCTACTGCGTATTTAAACTCCTCGTCTTCTTTCAATAGGCGCAGTATCTCTTTTTTCAACTCCACGTAAGTTACTCTCCACGTCTTAAAAACTGTTAGAGGGCTCTTGTCAACTGTCTTGCCTGTTCTATTATCGAGGCGGCTAGTTTCTCCCCAATTCCGGGGAGCGATGCCAGTTCTCTGACCGACGCCTTGGCCAAGTCTTCAAGCGTCTTGTAGCCGAAGTTGTACAACACGCGGGCTCTCACTCTGCCTACGCCTCTAAGCGCGGTGACGAGCGGCAGTAGCTCTTCGCGGACGCCGTGTACTACCCTGGCCGTGACCGCCTCAAGCCGCCTCCCGTGCTCCTCTCTTCCCACGAGGCGGGCTAGCTTTGCTGCCGCGTTTCCAAGCCACTCGAAGAGGTCTACGTATACTCTAATGTCGCCGGGGGCGACCTCAAACTTTTCGTAAATCTTATCCTCTTCCTCTTCCTCAATCCACGCAGTTAACATCGCCACCGTCTTTACAAGGTCTTCAAACTCTTCGTCCTCTTCCACGTCTAGGGCCGCCGCGATTTCGTTTGCCATGCCCCTATCCGCCTTCCCCCTCCTAACTCTTGGAAAGTCAGGCGCCGTGAGGACTATGTAGAGGTAGGCGGACGTGCTTTGCTTCCTTAACTGGCTTATGAGGCGGATGTACCTCGCGGCCGTCTCCGGGTCTAGGTAGAGGCGGGCCACCTGCGTGCCCAGCTCCGTGGCGTAGACGTATTCGCCGTCTTTTTCTAAAAACCCCCACTCTGCCAACTCCTCGACGGCCTCGGCTATTTTAGAACGGAGTAGAGAAGACTTGAGGGGGGTCCTCGCCTGGTGGTAGCCTAGGGTGTTTGAAAAGAAGTCTAGCAAGTCGTCTAACGTCTTGGCGTATCCGCCGCCCACGGCCCCCAAGACGTGGGACCTCAGGTTGGGCGGGGTCAAGATGTGCGACCTAACGTCTTCTACCTGTCCTCTTAAGTAGCGCTCTGTGAGGTACCCCGCCTCGTTTTTGCTTCTGGCGACGAGCACCGCCTCGCCGTAGGGGTCCAGCCCCGGCCTCCCCGCCCTGCCGGCCATTTGTCTATACTCTAGCACTGGTATCTCCTCTCTGCCCACCACTGGGTCGTACCTCTCGTATTCTGCGATTACTACTCTCCGGGCTGGGAGGTTAACCCCAGCGGCCAGTGTGGTGGTGGAAACCACCACCTTCAAGACGCCTCTCCTAAAGCCCTCCTCCACCAGACGCCTGACCTCTATCTCAAGCCCTGCGTTGTGGAAGGCGACCCCCCTTGCCACAAGTTCTGCAAGCTCTCTTCCAATTATCTTGCTGGACGAGGCCTTGACAACCTCCTCGGCCAGCGCCTTGGCCTCCGCGGCTTTGATAAGCTTGGCGGGGTGCGCCGCGACTGCCTTGGCGACCGCCTTGGCCAGCCTCGCCGTGGACGCCCTGCTGTTTGTAAAGACCAACGCCTGGCCGCCCGACGCCACTGTGTCAACCGCCAGAGCCACCTCCGCGTCGCCGGTAGACGACACGTTGCGGACGGCGCCGTCTGTGTAGTATATCTTGCCGCCGTAGTACACGCCTTCTCTCAGAGGCACAGGCCTCCAGTTCGAGGCCACGAGCTTCGCGCCCAGCCACTGGGCCACCTCGGCGGCGTTGCCCACTGTGGCGCTCAGCCCAATTAGCTGCGTCTTTAGGCCCAGGTGCCTTATCTTGGCAATTATAGACTCCAGCACCGGGCCCCTCCTCGGGTCGCCTAGGTAGTGTATCTCGTCTATCACCACCACGCCCACAGAGCTCAGCCAGCTGGGCCTGTGCCTAAGCAGGCTGTCTAGCTTTTCGTACGTCACCACCACCACGTCGTATTGGTGAAGCCGCTTGTCTTCTGAGTCGAAGTCCCCCGTGGAGATCCCCACCTTGGCCAAGTGGCTGTAGTAAGAAAAGTGGACTAGCTTCTCGTGGGCGAGGGCCTTGAGAGGCACGGCGTACAGCGCCATGGACCCCTCCAAGGCGGCTTTTACAGAAGCCACCTCCGCCAGCAGAGACTTGCCCGACGCAGTGGCGGTGCACAAAAGCACGCTCCTCCCGTCGAAGATGCCGGCCTCCACCGCCTCTACCTGTGGGGGAAACAGGCGGGAGATCCCACGGCGCTTCAACACGTCTATCAGCCTGGCGTCAAGAGAAAGAGACTCCACCTCCACACACGGCCCACTACTAAGGTTTATAAGTTGCGACGCCACGCCTAACGTGGAGACCCTCGCCCTGCCCAGGAGGGTTGTGGAGAGGCTTAAGACTCTCGCAGAGGGGGAGGGCGTCTCTTTAGAAGACTTTCTTTTAGAAATGGCGCTGAGAGGCCTAGACCCGCCGGATAAGGCGAGAGAGTACATAACAGCTGCGTGCCAGCTTCTACAAGCCGCAGAAGAGGAGTTACATGGCGACTTAAGACAGTCAAGCGAAAGGATCTGGGGGGCGGCGGCGTTGGCTGTAAAAGCCTATGCGTATTGGAGAGACGGCGTGAGGCTGGTCAGCCACGGAGACTTGTGGCGTTACAAGTCGAAGATGGCCGATGAGCTGGGCGAGTGGGTTAGAGACGTGTGGAACAGCGCCAACTCTATGCACATAAACTTCTACGAGGGGTGGGCCGACAAAGGCGACGTCGAGAGGGGTTGCAACACGTGAAAAAACTCGTGTTAGAGGTTGGCCAGAAGGGTGGGCGTGGGGTGTTAAACTACGCGTTTGATGTACCCAGGCCTTGGGGTGTACGCCTCTCCGTTGCGGATTAACAAGTCGACGACTCTCTGGACCTCCGACGCGGGTATGCCCAGCTTCTCCGCCTCTGTCTTTAACAAGTCGATCTTTACGGGGCCTTTCTCCACTTCTTCTAGCTTCTTTAGCAACTCCACTACTTTGATATAGGCCTCTCTTCTAGACGCAGGTACGCCGGTGATTATGGCGTCTATGTCTATGGCCCCTGACTCTATGTCTATGCCCACCGACTTGAGGAAGGCGAGGTACAGCCTTATTGCCCTCTCTGCGTCTTCCGCCGTTGCTATGGGGGAGAGGCGCATTTTCGCCTCTGCGATTGTTAGACGTATCAACGCCTCTAGTTGACGCGCCGTGATGGCTATGGCGGTGCCGGGGCCTTGGTACCGCCTGCGCATTTCTAGGTAGAACGCCTTGATCCTCTCCTTGGCCTCTTCGCTGAGGACGGGCTTTACGTAGCGCCTGGCGTACATGATGTACTTCCGCAAGAAGTCCGGCCTAAGCACGTCTCTAAAAGCCTCTGGGGTCTTCCCCGAGTGTAAGTCGAGGATGTGTCCGGCCACCGCCGAGTCGAACTCTTCCCTAGGCTCGTCTCTTATGACGAAGATGAGGTCGAAGCGGCTTAGCAGAGAGACTGGGAGGTCGATGTTCTCGGCGACTGTTCTGTTGGGCAGGTAGCGGCCGAAGGCCGGGTTAGCGGCGGCTAAGACGGCCGCCCTGGCGTTTAGCGTGGCGACGATCCCGGCCTTGCTGATAGAGACAGTGTTCTGCTCCATCGCCTCGTGGAGAGCCACTCTGTCCTTGGCGTCCATCTTGTCTATCTCGTCAATGACGGCGACGCCCTTGTCCGCCAGCACCAAGGCGCCGGCCTCTAGGTAGAACTCCCCCGTCAACTTATCCCTCACCACCGCCGCCGTCAGCCCAGCCGCAGAGGAGCCCTTGCCCGTGGTGTAGACAGCCCGCGGGGCGATCTTCGCCACGAATTTAAGCAACTGTGACTTGGCGGTGCCCGGGTCGCCTACCAGCAATATGTTGATGTCGCCTCTTACCCTGACGCCGTCTGGGTAAATTATTTCGTTCCCCCCGAAGAGCAGACAGGCGATCGCCTCTTTAATCTCTTCGTAGCCGTAGATAGACGGAGCAATCGATCGCACGATCAAGTCCCGCACGTCCGGCCGCCTCGAGACTTCCAAGATCTTCTGCTCGTCCTCTCTCGTAATCTCCTCCACCAGCTCTTTGTTAGTAGTCTCTACGTGAACCCCCTGTATGTACGACGTCACTATCGGGGGCCTCCCCTTCTTCAACTCGCTGAGAGTCAGGTCGAGGATTCCGGTAAGCGTAACGATGTCGCCCGGCTTGACCACGTCAACTAAGTCGTCTAGTAGGACCGCCTCCACGCTCCTCGGCAACTGCCCAGGAGGCAGATCCTCCGGCCTCTCCTGAATAATTACCTTCTGCCAGTCGATGTACTGGCTAGACTCGGTGACCAACGCGAAGCTCTTCGACGCGCCACAACGCGGACACTTAGAAGGCGGCTCCACGTGGCGCTCCAGCTCCTGCACCAGCTCGATCTCGTATCCGCACTGAGTACAGCGGTACAGAGCCTTGTATAAGAAATGCTTAGGCGGACTCTGCCTAGTGACGATGCCCTCTATCCGAATAAGGCGGCCTATGAACTCCGACTTAAGCTTCCTAAGCGGCACGGCGAGGGGCGACCCCCTTACTCTGAAGTAAAAGCGCCTTAACTTTCGCGCAGTCTCGGGGTCCTTCTCCTCGACGATCTCTCTCACCACCTTGTCGGCCTCCGGCAACACCTGCCTAGGCCTTTCAATAATTAAGTCGGCGATGGTTTTGTCGAACATCAAGATGTCGTGGAAGTCGACCTCCAACGACTTCTTCTGCTGGATAATGACGTTAATCACCTCGTCTGAGATCTTTTCACTAGTAGTAACAAACTCCCTAATCTTTTCACGGAAGAGGTCAAGCTCCACCAGAGCCACAAATGTGGCGCAGTTGTAAGTTAAAAACGTGAACTCGTATTACCTATACTTCTCGTCGAGGTAGCGCACGAGGTACTCCGCGTTATATGCCTCTCCGAAGCCTCTCGCCAAAAGCTCCTTAGGTGGGTAGACGCTACCCCACTTATGGATCTTCTCCCTCAAGTACTCCTTAATGGAGGCGAAGTCGCCCCTGGCCACCGCCTCTTTTACCCTGCCGTGTTTGTAGAATATCATCGCCGCCACCACGTTGCCCAGTGTGTATGTTGGGAAGTAGCCTATCGAGCCGTGGGACCAGTGGACGTCTTGGAGGACGCCCTCTGCGTCGTTTCTCGGCCTCACTCCTAGAAGTCTGCCAATCTCGTCGTTCCAAAGCTCCGGCAGTTGGCTGACCTTGACCTCGCCGGTTATCATGAGCCGCTCTAGCCTATACCTCAGCAGTATGTGGAGGTTGTACGTCACCTCGTCGGCCTCGGTGCGTATGAGGCTTGGCCTCACTATGTTGAAGTAGTAGTAGAGGTCCTCGTCTGTGTACTTCTCTAAAAAGGACAGACGCCGTCTTAACAGAGGCGATATCTTTCCCACAAACTCTCTGCTTCTGCCCACCACGTTTTCCATGAAGCGGGACTGGCTTTCGTGGACGCCGAGCGACACGCCGCCGCCCACAGGGGTCATCGCAAGCGACTCGTCTACGTTAAGCTCGTAGAGGGCGTGGCCGTATTCGTGAAGCGCCGAGAACAGGGGCTCTCTAAAGTCAACCCCCCTGTAGCGGACGGTTATCCTGACGTCGTACGGCGTGGTGATCCCGATGGTGAACGGGTGGGGCGACACGTCTATTCTAAACCTGCTCCTCGGGTAGCCCACCAGCTCCAAAACTTCGTATATCGCCGCCTCTACCTGCGACTTGTCGTACTGCACATTTTCCAGCGGGTGGCTCTTGGGCCAACCCGCCGCCTCAAGCCTATACAAAACTTTCCTAATCCCCGGCTCCAGTACTGCGAAGACGGCTTCAACGTCCCGCGACGTGAGCCCCTCTTCGTACAAGTCGAGCAAGGCGTCGTATGGGTGTTCCTCGTAGCCCAACTTCTCGGCGATAGTCCTACTCAGCTCGACAATCTTCTCTAAATAAGGCGCGAAGAGGTCAAATTTAGACTTCTCTTTGGCACCTCGCCACGCCACAAAAGCCTCGGAGGTGACCTTGGCAAACTCCTTCACGACTTCAGGGGGCACTCTCTGGTAGAATTTTAAATCTCTCTTTAATACTCTAATAATGCCCCTCTCTACGTCTGTCAAGTCCTTCTCCTCCTCAGCCCTTTCAATAAGCTTGACAAACTTCTCGTCAAGCATAAACTTTTGTATAAGCTGAGCTATCTCCGCCCTAGCCACGGCCCTCCCCTTGACTCCCTCCTCTGGCATATACGTCTCCGAGTCCCAGCCCAGCAGCCCCTGGGCGTGAGACAAGGCCCAGATAACTCTATAGTGTTCTAAAATCTGCTTTACGACCTCCGACCTGATCATGTTTCTAGGAAGACACTACTATTAAAATTGTCTTGGGCGAGTAAAAAGGGCGCGGGTCCTAGTCGGCTGGGACCAGCTCTACGTAACGCCGCGTGGGGATGTTGTTTAGTTCGAGTAATATCTCTCTCACAGTGGCGTCGGGCCTCTCGGCTAGGATTTTCCTAGCCGCCTCGACTTTGCCGGGGCAGTACGCCGCCACGATGTCGTCAAGCTCCTCCTCGGGGACTACGTCGGGTAGCTGAACTGTGACGTGTTGGAAGAAGTTGCCCAGCGGCGGTATCCTCTCCACGATCTTCTCATACACCTCGGGCAACATAGTGACGAGAAACGACGCGTTTTCTAGGTGCATGTTCCTAATCCTATGTAGTATGTAAGCCACTTCGAAAAACTTGGGGTCCTCCGCGGATGGGAGGAGCTCGTCTAGCACAATCACCGTCCTCCCCCCCGCAAGCTCTAGGGCAGTTCTGAGAGTCCAGGCGGGGTCTCCCCTTGCAAGCGACAAGATGCCCTCGTAGCCGAACTTCTTGTAAACCTCCACAACTCTGTTCTTCTGGTCCCTCCCCCCAAACCGCGTCAATATGCGCCAGACGATAACCGCCGCCACGTTGGCCATGCTCCGCTCGCCCACCTCGGTCAAGTCGACGTATATACAGTTAGTCTTTTTACAGACCTCGTAGGCCACCTGCGACTTGCCCATGCCGGCTCTGCCGAGTAGTATTGCCATGGGGAATGCGGAAGTCATCTTTACCAACATCTCCACGGCCCTCTGCCACGAGCGTCCCCCCAACCTGTAGCCCTCGCCCGCCACCGGCCATTTAGGTATGCGACACTCCTCCACGTAGACAAGTCCAGAGGATTAATTAAGGAAGGGGCGGTATGATTAGTAATATACGACCTCGGCCACCGCGCCCCTCCCCACCTTCTTTATATAACCGTATTTCTTGGCGCCTATTTGAATTTTCACGTCTCCCCCCTCTAAGAGGACGTAGGCACCCCTCCTACTCTGGACAAGCTCCGCCAGCCTTTTCACAAACTCCTCATCTGTAATACCCAGCTCCTGCACCACTGAGTTCTTGACATCTACCAGCTTGGCGTACCCGCTCGCCCCTGCGTACTGGTCAATCGCCTTGTTTAACGCCTGTTCAAACACAGACTGGTCAACTGCTCTCTGCGGCACAGGCCTGTGCCTGCTGTACAACTTGGCCAATACGTAGAAGAAGAAGTGCTCCATGTCGACGACGTATCTAAACCCAGGTCCTACTTTTACCACCTCGGCCTTAAGCTCAGACAGCACCTCGTCGGGGCTCAAGCCGAGCCTCTCCACAAACTTGTCAAAGTCGGACTTCCTCACAGAGAACCTAAGCTCGTCCACGTAACTCGCGACGTGTTGATTATAAGCCCAGGACTTAACAATAAGTATCGCGGGCCCACCCAGCCACTACGTCGGCAAGTTGCAGACCAGGGACTTTTCTAGAGTCGCGCTCGATGTACCTAACCCCCAAGACGGCGCCCTTTGGGAGCAGTTGGTGGTCCACCACAACTAGCCTACTGCCAGCGGCTAGTTGGGCCACTGCCCTCTGTAAATCCTCCCAGTCGTTAAAATGTAAGACGGTCCACCGGGCCTCCACCCGGCTGAAAACTACTTCAATTGCGCCAGCCGCTCTTCTCTTTACATCACGCCACTTGACCTCGCCACGTAATCTCGCCATTTGCTTAATCTGTTCTAAAACGTCGACGCCTACGTCGAGATAAGTCTCGCCGTACTTCGACGGAAAGTACACCGCACCTAGAGCAAGACAGTTGCAAGGACGTTTTAAGCCGCTTTCGTCGATAAATACAATCATAAAGTTTTTAAATAGATGGCTAATTTATATGCGGTGGGGGGGCGCGGATGTCCCCCTGGGCAAGGGCGGGAACGCGCCTCCGATGCTTTAAAAACAGTAATTACAACGCCCCGTGTCTGAGTTAATTGAGGCTGTTGATAATTACGTAAAGCTACGGCTTGAGGAGTTCGTGGCGCCTGTGGTGTGGAGAGAAGGCGGCAATTTGTTTGAGCTCGTTGTTGCAGTCGTCCTCTCCCAGAACACCTCTGACAAAAACGCGTTTAAGGCGTACAAAGCTTTGAAGGAGAGGCTGGGAGTCCTGACTCCGGATTCTGTGCTCTCTCTCTCGGAGAAGGAGCTCGCCGATGTCATCAGGCCCGCGGGTATGTACAACATAAGGGCCAGGCACATTAGGGCAATTGCAGAGGCTTTTACACGTCTAGGAATTACGCCGGAGAAGCTCAGGGCAATGGGCGTAGAAGAGGCCAGGAGGTTGTTAATGAGCCTACCCGGCATCGGCGAAAAGACGGCAGACGTCGTCTTGGTGAACTTGGGGATGCCGGCATTCCCCGTGGACACTCACATTACCCGCATCGCAAGGCGGTGGGGAGTTGGGAGGAGGTACCGGGAGATAAGTAGGTGGTTCATGGAGCGAGTGCCGCCTCAGCGCTACCTTGAGGTCCATTTAAAGCTTATCCAGTTCGGCCGCGACGTGTGTACGGCCAAGTCGCCGAAGTGTCACATATGCCCCGTGGGAAAGAGGTGTCCCTCTTATAGGGACGAGACTCGGTAAGGGCGGCGGTCAGCCGGCAGGTCACCGGTCACAGGTCGCCGCCTGCATTGGCTCGTCATCCTTATATATCTCTCTTCGCGGGTTTATATGCCTAAGGCCGTGATAATTCTCGGCGATAATGACTTGGCGAGGGCGTACCACGCACTAGTCATTGCGCTGTCGGCGCGTGCAATGGGCTACGAGGTTCACCTATTTGCCACAGGGCTGGGCGCCTACATTTTTAGCAAGAGGCCGAGGACTAGGCTCCTGGGCCTGCCCGCCCTGGCGTCGTGGTTTGTAAGAAGGCAACTAAGGAAGATAGGGGCTAGGGACGTGGGCGAGTTGGCGAGGCAGTGCCTCTCCTCGGGGGTCAGGGTGTACGTCGACGAGCCCGTCTTGAAGATGCTCGGCATAGAGCCGCTGGACGGCGTTGAGGTGGCGGGGTCGCTTACGTTTCTCTCGCTTGCCCAAGAGGCTGACCTCGTCTTGACTTTTTGACGAGGACCTCGACGACGTCCCCCGCCTCTCTGGCGTCTAGCACCTCGAGACCTATGTAGCGGCCCGACTTAGTCACGTCGTTGAGTATGTACCGCCACTTACTGACGATCTTGACCACCTCCCCCTCTTCTGCCTCGGCGGCGATTTTTGCCAAGACCACGCCGAGCTCTGGGCAAGGCCCCTTGACTTCGTACACCCTCATATTAGAGAAAGGGCCTTGTCTGCGTGTTCGTCCGCGCTTTTCAGGCCTTTTAACACGTGGACGATCTGGCCTGCCCTTAGGACGTAAGTGACTCTCTCCGCCGTGCCTGTGGGCCTTAAAATCCCAAGCTGGGCGGCCAGCCTCCCGCCCGCGTCGCTGAGGAGCTTAAACCTGACGCCGTACTTCTCGGCAAACTTCTTCAAAGTCTCTGGCGAGTCTGTGGAGACGCCGTACACCTCATAGCCCCTGGCCTTGAACTGGTCGTACAACTCGTTGAACCTAATCGTCTCTCTTGTACATCCCTGGGTGAAGGCCTTGGGGAAGAAGTACACAACGGCCTTCTCCGCCTTGGCAGGAGAAATCCTCTCGCCGGTGTGGGCTGTAAGCTCTACGTCTGGGAACATGTGGGACATAGGTTATGTAGTTATAAGTTCTATACGACGTGCTCTGGCTATTGCCCATCGGCGTGTTTGCCATCGCCTCTGCCTCTATCTTAATTAGGCTCACCCCGGCCGACCCAGTGGCGATTACTTTTTGGCGTCTCTTCCTTGCGACGGTTATGGTTTTCGCCCTGGGGATGTGGAGGGGGTTCACGCTTCCGTCTGCCCGCGCCGCGGCGTACTCCGCGGCCTCCGGGCTTCTGCTCGCAATACACTTCCTATCCTGGATCCCCTCGCTTTTCCTAACCACCGTGGCTGCCAGCACCACGTTGGTCAACATCCACCCAGTGGTGTTGTTGCTAATCTCCCGCCTCATTAGAGAAAAAGTTGGGCTGTCCTCCGCCGTGGGTGTGGCGGCGGCCACCGCGGGCGCGTTGATGATAACTTTCTCGCCGGGGGGGCTCTTGGGCAACCTCTTGGCAATTGTGGGGGCCTTGGCCTTTGCAGGCTACATAGCCCTCGGCCGGCTGGTGCGGCAGGAGGCAAACACCTGGGGCTACACGCTAGTTGCATACGGCACCGCGTCTCTCGTCGCCCTGCTGTTCGGCTTAGCCGCCAAGTCCAACCTCTTCGCCTACGACTGGCGCGTGTTTGTCATGTTTCTGCTAGTTGCGTCAGTCCCAATGATGATGGGCCACACAGTCTTTAACTACCTCCTAGGCAGATACCGCGCGGTCACCATAGCGGCGAGCACCTTGGGAGAGCCCGTGGGGGCCGCCCTGCTGGCCCTGGCCGTACTAGGCGAGACGCCCACCGGATACGTCGGCCCCGTCCCCCTCCAAGCGCTCGGCGTGGCGACCACGCTGGTCGGCATATCGCTAGTGGTCAGAGAAGAAGTTAAAAGAGGTGACAGTGGTAAACCGTGATGAAGGGCACTGCGTGGATAGTCACCGTGGGCAACGAGCTTCTCATCGGCAGAGTTGTGAACACAAACGCCGCTTGGCTCGCGGCGAAGCTTACCCACCTGGGGTATCTAGTAAAGAGAATTGTCGTAGTCCCCGACGTCGAGGAGGAGATAGTAGAGGCCTTTAGAGAGGCCCTGGGGAGGGCAGACGTGGTGGTCTCCACAGGCGGTCTCGGCCCCACGCCAGACGACATAACAAACCTCGCCTTCGCCAAGGCTGTGGGAGAGGAAGCGGTGGTAAACGAAGAGGCCTTCAGAATGGTTAAAGAGAAGTATGAAAGTAGGGGGTACCCCATCACTGAAGAGCGTGTGAAAATGGCTAAGATGCCGCGCGGGGCCAAGCCTTTGCCCAACCCAGTGGGCACGGCGCCTGGCATATTGTACCAAAAAGAGGACAAAATCGTTGTGTTGCTCCCAGGCGTGCCTAGAGAGATGGAGGCGATATTTGAAAACTACGTAGAGCCGTTGCTCAAGGCCAGGGGTCCTCCTATACACTTCGCCGAATCGATAGTTGTTGTAAAAGGCGTGCCGGAGGCGGACATGTCGCCTATAATTCGAGAGACGATGAGGCGCTACCCCACTGTCTACGTCAAGTCGCATCCCAAGGGCTTTGAGGTGGAGGCCCCCGTTCTTGAAGTCCACGTATATGCCAGCGCCGGTGAGAGGGCGGAGGCCGAGCGTATTGTCGCCGAGGCGGTGGAGTTTTTAGTGAAACTGGCCAAGTCCAAGTTTGAAAAAGCCGTGTTAAATGTTCAGCACGCCGATCATTCTTAGATATGTGTGGCCGACGGAGGGGACGCCGCCTACGTACACAGCCTCTCCGCGTAGCTCCACGGGGGCCCTCCCTGAGTAGACCTCTCCCCACCTGTCGAGGCGCTTCCCCACCACGCTTTCGATGTGTGTTTTAATTTCCCAGTACGCCCTTTTTTCTCTCAATGCCTCTGTGTTTATCTCAATTCTAGTAGGTATGAAAAACCTCCACGGCCACGTCTTTGCCACCGCTTTTATAAAATCTTTATTAGCCGTAGCCGCGGCTTGAGACGCCTCTGCATATATCTGAGCCACCTCTTCCATGTATTGGCTTATGTCCACAACGCTGGCGGCCAAGCCTCGAGGCCAGCCCGCGTTTATTAGAAACGGCTTGTGGTGCCTCTCCACCGAGGGCCAGTGCGTGAGGTCGATGAAGAAGCGTTTTCTCCCTATTGAAGTAGCCGCGACTAAGATCTCCACGCCTATAAATACTCCATTATTTTAACCTATGCGCCTTCTCCTCCTCGCGCTTGCCCTTCCGGCTATGTTCATAACGTTGGGAGTCACTATTTTACTAATGCCAAGTTGCGGCTTCGCGGCGTCTCTCATAACGGCCTACCTCGTCCTTACGCCATTGCTATACGCAGTGCGGAACTTGCTCGTACTCAGGCCTATAGGGCTTGTAAAGCCGCTGGCGCTACTCGCCGCGTTGTGGGGCGTCGAGATGCTCCTCCGCCCATACCTAGGCCAGTACGACACGTTGATGAGGGCCTTAGTAGAGCTCCTCTCCACGTGCGCCCACTGGGAGACGTACTTTTTCGCCTCCTCGGTGCTACTGGCGCCTATTGTCGAAGAGGCTATCTTCAGAGGGTTGCTGTACCAAGAAATTGAAAAACGTTTGGGCCGCCTGGCGGGCTACGTGGGCAACTCAATGGCTTTCGCAGTCGTCCACGGGCTCCCCGGGCTGATCCCCCTCTACTTCGCCTACGGCCTGGTGTTGACCTACGCCTTTAGAAAAGGGGGGCTTCTATCTTCCATGTTTCTACACGGGGCGAACAACCTCCTCGCCTTTCTTGCTATAGTACAACGACCTCAGTAGTCTTTCCAATAAAGGAGAGGCCCAGCGGGACCTTAGCGGCGTGTGTCTGAGAGGGGCGGCCCTGGAGGTAGATGATCAGCCCGTCGCCGAAGAGGAGCGTGGCCAAGTCCACGTCTATTTCTCTAAAGGCCCCAACCACTTGACCCCCCCTTATGTCTCTCAGCAGGTTTTTATAAGCAGAGCCGTAGCTCCACACCAGCTCCCCGTCGTCTAGCAAGACGAGCCCCGGCCCATCGCCGTGTTCAAGGCCTGTCAGTTCTCTGCTCTTCTCGCCGTAGTGCCTCAGGTAGTCGGCGAGGCCCCACCCGTACTTAACCCACTCCAGCTTTACGTAGACGCCTTGGCGCCCCAGCCTAGACGCATATACGCCGATCTTTCTCAACATGGCGGACTTCCCGCTCCCCGGAGGCCCCACTATGTAGACGTTTCCCCCGCCGTAGACTCTGGAAAGGGCTATTTTGAAGTCCTCGCCGAAGTCCATCTTCTCCACCTCTGCCAGCGGTAGGTCTTCCCCTGCCATGCATCACCGTCCTCATGTTAAAAATTCGCATCACGTATTTTCAAGACGTCTACGCCACCTCGTCTAGGTATACTGGCTTCTTGTTTTTTATTGACAAGACCGCGGCCTCGCAGAACTTCATAGTGTACACAATGTCTTCTCTTGCCACCACCTCGCCGCCCCTCCCCGAGGCGGCTTTTAAAAA
Organism: Pyrobaculum sp.; assembly: GCA_038879095.1. Lineage (GTDB taxonomy): Archaea > Thermoproteota > Thermoprotei > Thermoproteales > Thermoproteaceae > Pyrobaculum. The sequence goes on from JAVZUI010000032.1 coordinate 16,464, forward strand.
CTCTCTGTCCTGCGCCAGGAGGGGCTCCTCCACTACGACCCTGGGCCTCGTCACGCCGTCTTCGCCGTAGAAGTACACCTCGTCTGTGGCGAAGTCTACGACGTAGATCCCCTGGTCCCCCGTGAGTTCGATTTTTCTAAACCGGTAGGGAGTAAGCCAGTTCGCCTCGAATATGGACGATGCCGAGTTATACGTGGCGAATATCTGTACGTGGTCTTCGTAATCTCCCCTAGTGGAGCCCCCGGCGGCGTACACCACGTGCGCCCTGTTCCCAGTGATGAAGGTTACTAAGTCCACGTCGTGTATGGCGAGGTCTTTCACAACCCCCACGTCGCCGAGTCTCACAGGCCAGCGCGAGGTCCTCTTGCCATATGCAGTGAGAAACCTCCCCAAGCGGCCCAGGTTGTCTTTTACATACCTGACCCCCTGGTGGAATCGAAGCAAGTAGCCCGTGGTCACAAGCGTCTTGCCAGCCCTGTCTAAAATCTCGTAGGTCTCCCTAAGCGTCGCCGCGAAGGGCTTCTCCACAAGAGTGGGCACTCCTCTTTCTAAAAACAAGGCTGCGTGGGCGGCGTGTAGCGTCGTGGGGGTGGCGACGATGGCCGCGTCTAGGTCCAGCCTGGCGGCGGCCTCCACCCCCCTGACGGGGACTGCGCCGTGGACTTTCTCAGCCCACCTAAGCCGCGCCTCGTCGATGTCAACTGCGTACACCACGTCGACTAGGCCCTCGCCTCTTAGCTGAGCCACTACGCGGAGGTGGTTCTTCCCCCACCCCCCTATCCCCACCACCGCCACTTTCATAAGTAGGCCACGTAGCGGATAAGGGCTGGGTGCGGCGGTTTTCTGTATATGACCACCTCTCTAAACCCCTGCTGAGGCCTTACGAAAATTCTCACAAACTCTTTCAAGGGGCCTATGTGTATTTTTAAGACTCTGGAGTCTTCGTACTCGTCCACCTCTCCATCCACTTCTCTGTTTAGCTGGAGGTCTGGCAGCAGCACCTTCTTCCCCTCTCGGATTATGTCTCCGTCTAGTCGGTAGGCCCACAGCTTCTCGACCACCACGCGGCCGTACTTCATGTCTGAGATCATGTTTTCTAACTTACGGAGATCTGTGTCGAGGGCGGTGGCCAGGTACGGGACCTCGTTGCGCGCGAAGTATTTGTGAGTAGGCACTTCGAACGACACCACCTCTAAGTCGCCCACCTTTTCTCTAAACATTCTAGTTGTCCTGAGGTACTCTACGGGAAGAGTAGCCACGCCATGGTGTTAACCCCTCTTTTTAAACTATACTATTGGAAAGGCAAGGCCCACGGCGACGCCCACAGCCACGGCGGCCCCCACCATAATGAGAAACTCTAGAAGGTCTAGCCACGTCCTCCCCGCCACTAACACGCCTGTGGCTAACAACACGGCGACTACGGAGGGCACCACGGCCTGCGTAGTAAAAACCGCCGGTATTAACACAGCCACTGCGCCGGTTAACGAGGCCAGGAAGGTGGACAAGGCTGATTTAACCGTCGCAGAGAGCACGCGGAGATGTAAAAGCGTCCACCTAGTCGCCGCCTCGCGAAACGAGAGCTTGTAAGTAACTTCCCTCATCTCAGACATCTGTTGCGAATACTCGGCGACGAATACCGTAAGAGCGTTTATAGAGGCCACGACGATGGCGATTGAAACCGCCAGCTCCATGTCCACAGAGCCTCCTCTAAATATGAGAGACGCGGACAACGTCCCCGCTGAAATTAAGCCGTCTATTACGCCCAGTACGACGTACCTCACGTGGTGGCCCCAGCCTCAGGTATGTACTCGCCGACCACCACCTCGTCTATCGAGTGCACAACGCCGCCCACCTTCTCAAGAGCCTCCTCCAACTCGTTGAAGTTGATGTCCACTCCCTCCACCACAATGGCCAGGCCCAGCACGTCCACATCCACGTCGTCCACAGTGACGCGCACGGCCTTAACGCCATCTACCTTGTACAACTCCCTCGCCACGTCTACTATTGTGACGCCCTTAGTGGGTATCGCCGCGTCTATGACTATGCGCCTTATCGAAGGCCGATCCCCCACGTGGTTACTTGTACATAAACTTTTTAAGCTTTGTCTTGCCCCGCCCGCCTCCTTTTCCAAAGCGGGGGGTAGGTGCCTCTGCGCATAACAACGCGGTCTGTCCGCGCCACAAGCCCCCTCTCCATTTTCTTCAGCTCCTCCCCGCCTACAAGAGCCCTCCCAATCCCAATCAGCTCCCCCTTTAACGTAAAGTAGGCCACGATGTCGCCTCTGGAAAACGGGTACTCAAACTTGGCGACGCCTGGTGCGGCCAGGGGGGCGCCGTTGCAGAGGGCGTCCACCGCCCCGTCTCTAACCCATATCTTGGGGAGGTGGCGGGCGATCTCTTCTATCGGCAAGAGCACTCTTCTTAAATACGTGTCGTCGCCGTAACGCCTCCAAACGTAGTAGGCGTCGGCGACGTCTTGAAGAGTCACAGTCTCGTCTTCAGAGAAGCACGACACTGCCACGCGGCGGAGCTCTCTCATATTGGCGCCGACGCCCAGAATCTCCCCAATGTCGTGTATAAGCTTCCTAGCGTACGTGCCGGCCTCTACGTGCATTTTAATCACGGCGTAGCGGCCCTCTAGTTCTAAAAGCTCCAGGGAGTAGACGTGCCTAGTCCTCAGCTGCCTCTTCACCGCAGAGCGGAGCGGCGGCTTTTGGTACACCGCCCCCTGGAGCTCTTGTAAAACAGCCCTAAGCCTCTCCGCGTCGACGTCGCCGTGGAACTTCGCCACGGCGACGTACACCTTGTCAGACCTAGACAGCGCCATCAACACCTTAGTGCCCTCAGCCACTGCGATCGGCAAGACTCCGGACACCTTGGGGTCAAGAGTGCCGGCGTGGCCCGCCTTGTCTACGCCGAGGATTTTCTTAACCCAAGCCGCGACCTCGTGGCTACTAGGCCCCCGGGGCTTGTCCACTAAAACTAGAGAGTATTTGATATGCTCCTCGGGCGTCCTCTCCAGGGGGGGCTTCCCCCACTGCGGGTTAGACTCCTCCCGAACCTTTACAAAAACCTCTCTACTTCCGCACTTCACCTAACCTCCGCCTCGGTGATGCCGAACAACTTGGGCTTCACCTTTTCGCGCATGTACTCCGACAGCCCAGCCGCCTCCAGAGCCTTCGCTACTTCCTCGTCTGAGGCCCCGCGTTTAATCTCAATTTTCTTATCAGTGGGCTCGATGTGGTTAATGTTCACCCTCCTGCGCTTGACGCCGGAGAGGGCCTTAGGCCCTGTAATTACTACAAAATTTTCGTCGACGATATCTACCACAACAGCCTTTCTCCCCGCCTCCCTCCCGAGGACTTTTACTACTATTCTACCAACGTCTATCACCTTAACCATGGAGGGGAAAAAGAGGGGGATTTTAAAAAATTAACACCGTGCCGCTTATTTCTTTTTCTCTTCTTTCTTCTCCTCCTTCTTCTCCTTCTTCATGCCAGTCTGATAGTTACTAATTTTTAAGTTTTCTTTTAACTATTTATAAAGCCCCCTTTAGCAATCTGAAAAGCATAAGGAAAAACTTAAAAATTTATTAACTTTACCTTCAATGTAATTAAATTTACAAATATACAAGGAGTTTTTAAAAAATGAAATTTGCATAAGTAAAGAGTATGATAAGCATAATGAAATATAAA
>JAVZUI010000033.1:0-19005 GCA_038879095.1 Pyrobaculum sp.
GGATGCGGCCCCGAAAGGGGCACAAGCACCGCCCGAACGACGTGCGGGTGGGGATGCGGCCCCGAAAGGGGCACAAGCACCCCCTAGAAGGGCTTCCACACCATGAGCCACAGCATAACAGCCACTATTGCGACCCACATCGGTATAAGCGCTCTCAGAAACTTGTGATATCTATCCGCATCGTATCTCCTAGCCGCCCTTACGTGGATCGCCTCTATAATCCCCGCAATCAGCGCCACTCCGAGGGCGTAGTGGATCCACAGAGGCGACTTGGGAAATCCGTATACCACCACCGCCATCGACAGCCCGGAGAGGAAGAGGAGCCCCGCGAATCCTGCTTGCACGTGCGCCAGCCTTCTATACGAATGGGGGAGATCCCCCCGCGCAGCCTCCCTAACCACCATGTAGGCGCCAGTAGTGAGACCAGCCCACCCCACAAAGGATAGCAGATGTACCACCAACAGAAGCTCGTACAACATGCGACCCGTTTCTAATTCCATTTTTAAAATTTTCGTGAGGTACTTTTATGGAACTGTCGAAATATATACATGGACTACGACCTAAATACTCTCAAGGCCCTCGGCCTCGACGGCGAGCCCCTTGACGAGGGCAGATACGCCGAATTTCTCAAAATAGAAAGACTAGTCAAGGAGGAACTTGTTCCCGGCCAGTACATAGATTTTACAAATGTAAAAATACGCCACGAGGGTAACGGAGTGGTCTCTTTCGCCAAGACGTGGCACGCCTTTATGGAGGCACTGAGACTAAACGAGGGGGAAAGCTTCCTCATATACTGCACATGCCCCATGGTGGACAGATTTCTAGTACTTAGGAGAGAAGGCGATAAGATAGTCCTGCTCTATAGGAGAAGGTAAGTCCCCTCTTTTGTCTAGGTCGCGACGGTTTTTTAAACACGTAGTCTAGTTGAATAATGTGCGGCGCGAGGCGTCGCTCTGGTTAAAGCAGGCGGAGGGGGATTTGAAGAAGGCCGAGAACGACCCAGTCACCGGTGATTGGGACGGCGCGGCTTTTCGGTCCCAACAAGCGGCCGAGAAGGCTTTGAAGGCGCTCCTCCCCCACTACGGCAAGGTGGCGAGGGGGCATAACCTAATCGAGCTGGGGAGGCTGGTGGAGGAGGAGCTGGGGATAAGCACGGCCGAGGTGGCGACTGACTTGAGGGAGCTCACAGTACACTACGTCATCTCGAGGTACCCAAATGCCGCCAACGCACTCCCCTACGAGCTCTACGACGAGAGCAAGGCTAGGGATCTCGTGGAGAGGGCCAAGAGGGTGTTGGACTGGGCAAGGCGAAATCTGCGTTGAGGAGCCAGGTGGAGGCCCTTGAGAGGGCCTGCCGCTTCGCGGAGAGAGCGAGGGAGGCGGCGGCGCGCGCCGGCTTGGAGCTGGCCGCGGCCTACTTGGTGGGGTCCAGGGCGAGGGGGACTACACAGAGGAGAGCGACGTGGACTTGGTCCTGGTCGTCAAAGGCGCCGAGAGGCTAAACGCGTTGCAACGCGCCGAGATCTTCGCCGACGCGCTCGAGCCCGGCGTGGAGCTGTTCATCTACGCGCCGGAGGAGTGGGAATGAGCGGGAACTTGGCCAGGGCCCTTCTGCTCGCCTTGGCCGCGGCGTTGTCGCTGGCCACGGCGTATTTTCTAGCCACGGGGAGTCCCCCCAGCCCGGTGCCGGAGGAGGCGTTGCGGGCTGAGACACTATGGGGCAAAATAGGGACCCTCGCCTACTACGACGTGGTTAAGACCACTGAGCCGAGGTTCTGCTCCGACGGCGTCGCCAACTTCACCTGCTTCTTGAGCAAGACGGACGCAACGCCGATCCTAGAGGCCTTGGGCAGAATCGGCGTGAGGCCCGAGGAAGCCCCCGTGGAGGCCAAGTGGGTGTCGGCTCTGGACGTGAACCACACGGCGGGGGGCTTCTACTGGCGGAACTTCACCGTCCTCGGCGCGTGGGAGCTGAGGTGGAACAACCAGACTGTCAGGATTTACCAAGTCCCGCTGAAGAGATCCTACGGCGAGTTGCTGAAGGTGGGCGACAAGGCCCTTAAGGCCTTGATAGGAGAGGGCGCCTCCGGCGTGGCCCCCGGCTTGGATCAGCTAGTGGTGTACGTCCGCGGCAAGCCATCTGGCGAGGAGGTCGAAAGGATAGTCCAGGCGGTGAAGAGGATAGACCCCGGGGTCGACGTGGCGGTCGTGCCTGGCGTATCGCCTGAGCCCGTGGCTGAGGGGCCCGCGGCCCCGTCGCCTGTGCCGATCACGAGGCCCGGCTTGGCTCTCGACGCCTACGGCCGCTTTGCCGTTGAGCTCTACAAGAGGGCGGCGCAGGGGAGGCTAGGCGAGAACATAGCGCTGTCGCCCTACTCCGTCTACAAGGCCTTCGCTATGGCCTACGCCGGAGCCGCCGGGGCCACGAGGGAGGAGTTGAGGCGGGTATTCGGCTTTGCGGACGACCCGTGTCTCCTCCCCTCCGCGGGCCGCGGGCTGGAGGACGCGGCGTCGGCGTGGCTCCAGAGGGGATTTCCCTTTAGGGAGAGCTATCTCGAAAAGCTGAGTTGCATAGGCGCCGAGGCTAAGTGGGCAGACTTCGCGGGGGGCTACAAGTCGGCGTTGCGGGAGGTCAATAAATGGATTTCGGAGAGGACCCGCGGCTTGGTGAGGGATCTGGTCCCCGAGGACTACCCGGAGGGTGAGCGCATCCGCGCAGTTTTGATCTCCGCGGTCTTCTTCCACGGGACGTGGTGGCCTGAGAGGTTTGAGAGGGTGGGCAAGAGGGAGTTCAAGGGCGCCGGCCCCGTGGAGTTCATGGGCCTGAGCCTCACCTCGTGCGCAGACCCGTCGCTTAGGGGCAGAGTCTCGGAGGACTTGGCCGTGGTGGAGCTCCCCTTCAACAACTCAGACGTGGCGTTGTACGTGATAGTGCCCAGGGACTTGCCGAGCTTTGTAAAATCTCTGTCCTACGAGCAGTTACGGGAGGCAATTTCTTCGCTTCCAGACGAGGTGGTGTACGTGGAGATGCCGCCATTCCGCGCCGAGTTTAAAGGCTCAGTGAAGCAACTGCTAATGGAGATGGGGGTAGTGGAGGCCTTCGACAAGAACAATGCGGACTTAGCAGAGATGGCCCGCCTCCCGCCTGGCGAAAGGCTGTACATCAACGACGTCTTCCACGGCGCCTACGTCAAGGCTGATGAAAACGGCGTCGTGGCGGGGGCCGCGACGGCGGTTATGTTCAAGCTTGTGTGCGCCAAGGCCGGAGGGGCCAGAGTAGTCGTCGACAGGCCCTTCCTATTCCTCCTCGCCGATAGGCGCAACGGGGTTATCTACTTCATAGGCCATGTCGTGGATCCCTCTAGGTAATTCTGACGCCGGGCTGTCGAGGAGAAGTGCGGCGGCTGGCGGAAGCGCACGGCGCTTAGAAGGCGTGCCGGCGCTGTGCTGGCTCGGCGTCTTGATATTCGCGGCCGCTGTGTACGCGGTCTCGGGGGTTAAATTCCCCGAGGACTTCCGGAGCTACGCGGTCGGCGACGTGTTGGTGCTGGAGGCGCCGCGGGCGGAGTGTCCTGTAATTGAGGTCCACCACGACCGGCTGTGGCTGGGGCGCTACATCGCTTCTCTTCTCAACGCCACGCCGCGCCCCGGAGGGGCGGGGATTGCAGAGGTGTTGAGAGAGGCCGCTGAGGCGGCGGGCGGCCGAGTGCTTGCAACAGGCGTCGTGAGTGCTGTGCCGCCGGCCGGCTATGTGGCCACGACGCCGCTTAACGTGACGGAGTTTGCCAAGAGGACAAGAGGTATAAAGACGCTTCTCGTAATCCTGCCGTGGCAGGAGAGCTGGGTTAAGGAGTACGGCGGCCTCAAAATCTGGGCCGTGGACAGCATCTTCGAAGTTTTGGAGAGGGAGTTCAAGAAGATATACGACTTTTTAAAGGCCAAGGCGCTGGAAAGGGCTAGGGCTTTTAGGAAGTGGCTCGAGGGGGACAGCGGCGCCTTAGATGAAGACGCAAAGAGGGCGATGATGGGCTTTTTCGTAACAGCCGACGGGCTTAGGCCCGTTGAGCTCAACGAGTCGGAGCTGAGGAGGGCTGTGCGGTGCCAGCTGGAGGTCCTCCTCGGCAAGCCCGTCGAGAAGGCCTCAGACGAGGACTTGGCGAGGATGTTGCCGTATTTTATCGGGAAGCCGCAGCTCTTATTAGGAGTGAATTTCAAAGACGCCTACTTCGGCCTCCCCTCCATCTCGGTGCCCTACGTGGAGGGGGTCAACGCCACGTTTAACGAGACGCGCGAGGCGGCTTTGAGAGCACTGTCTGTGCTTAACTGCACCCCTGCAGTACTTTACATTTATAACGGGAGTCTTATGTTGTACTTCCACCTGCCGGCGTATCGCTACCCCCCGCAGTGCGGTGCAGAGGAGCCGGCCCACGCCGACATAACCGTTGGCAGGCATACAAAGGCCACCAACATGGAGGTGGCTACGCTTGCCCTCGCGTCGTTCGCGGCTTCACTCATTGTCACAACTGCGCGGCGCCGGGCCGCGCCGTAGTTGCGCCCAGTTGGCATATGCGGCAATTTTTTGAAATGCGTTGCGCATCCACCGTGTGCGCAGATTGTAGGTATGCAAGGTTTTTAACTGTAGATAGATCTGTGTCTGTGAGGCTGACAACGTCGAAAGAGGGGTGTGGTTGCCGCGCCGTTAGTCTCGGCGCTTCTGGAGGCGTTGTGGCCGCGTCTAGCGGCTTCTGGATCCGTGCTGAGGACGTCTCAGTGGCGCGGTGTGTGCAGGTTGCGGGCCTAGGCCCGGCCGGCGGCGCTGAGCCATGGCAGGCGCGGTAGGGATGCCAACACGCGGCCGCGTCTTGCTTTTCGTTCTGTGCAAGAGGGCCCCCCTCCTACTGTACTTCACCCTGGCGCATATGTGGCTTCTTCCGCTCCTCTACTTTCTTTATGTCGGCGGCTTGGCGCAACGCTGGGTGTTTCTCGCTACGGCGTTGACTGCCGCGGCGACTTTCGCCGGAAGCCTCGTTCGGGCGAGGGGCGGCTCGGGGCTCGACGTCCTTGAGCTTTTCCACCGCAGGAGGGCGTTGTGCGCCGCCGCTCCTGTGCTGTACGCGGCGTCTTACGGCGCCTTGGCCTTCGTGATCTTCACCTCGGCATATCTCTACTTCACGCCGGTCTTAGTGCTAGAGCTTGTCTCGGCACCTGTAGTTGCGCCCACGGCTACTGCGGTGGCCCACCAAGCGACTCCGCCGATGTCCCCCAGCCCTCCTGCTGTGTTGGCCAACCACACCTGGATAGAGACAGCGCTTGGAAATGCCACGGTTATATACGATGCAAGGCTGTGGAACGGCGACGTAGTCCCCTACTCATCACCTTATCGCCCAACCCCCGTCTCAGAGCCCAGTGTTGTGGCTGTGCTGTATATGAGAGGCATTGAAGGGGGCGGCGGCGTGTTGGAGAAGTCCTTTATCCTGGTGGGCGGGCCCGCCGGCTTGGGGTGGGTTTTCTACACCGCGCTGTGGGTCGCCTCTCTGTACTCGGCGGTTGTTGCCTCGCTCATCTTGGCGTGGCGCTGGGTCTGGCGCTCGGCTGACCTTGTGAGGAGGGCTGAGGAGTTTTATGAAAAGGCGAGAGAGATTCTTGCCTGACCTCTACGTCGTGGCTAGGATCCTCTTGTCTATCTCCAACGGCCGCAGCAAGAGGGAGGTGGCGCTGCTGTCAGGGGTTAACTACAGCCGCTTCCTCCAGTATGTGGAGTACCTAAAGGAAAAGGGCCTGGTGGCGGAGGACGAGGAGCTCAAGCTGACGCCGAAGGGCGCAGAGGCCGCGGCCCGCCTCGCCGAGCTTATAAGAGAGCTGACGGGCGAAGAGCCGCTGGGGGCTAAAAGGAGGTAAAAGGCGGACTCTCCTCTTGTGGAACAGCGCGATTTTGCCGTCCTTTTTTAAACATCAGGGATTTCTCAACTACGGGGATGTGCGGTATGAAAGCGCCTCCCCCAGCCTGAGCGCCTTCGCGAAGGGGCGCCGCGTCTTAGGCTACCACACTGTTTGCCCAGTGGCATATCTTTATATTTGTAAAATCTATGCACTGGCCAAACGCGAGCTCTGACTAGCCCATCCACTTTGGGGAATTCGGCGTTTTTCAGATAATCCTCCTCTTGCTTGGACCAAGGCGAGGCCCCCCTCACGTTGTCCGCTAGCGGCGAGCGAGACTCCTTAGGACGAGCCCAGTGCGTGTGCGCTACCTATACGCGGCGATCTACTCCGTTTACCTAGCAGACTTCGAGTATGCAAGGTTTATAAGCCGCCGCACAACGGCGTCTCATGAAGGCGAAACTCTTAGGAATAATAGCGCTGATAGCGGCGCTGGCAGTATTGACAATAGCCGTGGCCACGCCGACAGCCGAAGGCCCCGCGTTTAAGACCACGTTCGTGTACAAAAACGGCGTTCTGGAGGTGGTGGGCCCCGACGGGCAACCGCACGAGTTAAAGCTTAACAGGATGGGCGGCGAGGTGAAGGCAGTGGAGATTAGGCTTTTGCCCAACGACACCCTCTTGCTGGTTGACCACGGCAAGGTGTGGGCCAAGGCCAAGCTGGTCAAAAAGGATGGCCAGATTAACGAGGCGGCATCCGCCACGACGGCGGAGGAAAGGCCGGACTTAACCAAGGCGCAACAGCCGATTTCCGGCACTTTGGAGCCCTATTCAGGGAATAGCTACGGGCCCTACACGGGGCTTATCAACATAGAGTTCAACGTATCGTGGAGTCCCGCCGGCTATCTCTGCTTGGGTTACGTTGATTTAGACACAGGTAATGGGCCGGGCGTCTGCTACTACGGCAGAAGCGCCTCCGCCTCGTTCCCCCCAAACCCGTCGCAGAGGGTCGACGCCATGGTAGCCAACATTAACTCCTATACGGTTAGCTACTCCGGCACCTTAACGCTGTATTATCAATAACGCGCTTGTTGAAACGCTTTTTTCCTATTCGATCACTTTTTCCAGACGGCGTTGTCCTAAGAGTATGAACTCTCCTCTCCCCGCACTTCTTTGCCTCTGCAAGAGGGCGCCGCGTCTCCTCCTTCTAACCCCAGCACACGTCTGGGCGCCTCCCTACCCTACCCACTCTACTTAGGAGGCGCTACACCTGACCTCCTCCCCGCCCTAAAGGGCGAGACTTGTTAAGTCCTCTGTCAAGCTGACGGACAAGGGCAAAGCTGCGGTAGAGAAGTACATCTGGGAAACAAGCTAAACCGCCGCACAAGGGTGTTGCAGCGAGCTACACAAGGCGTATAGGGGGTAGCGCCGCCTCTCCGGCCCCGCGGCCGTGGGCGGGGTTGACCCCTATGGGCTGGCGTAGACTTTGATAACATGTTTAATAATATTAATAAACAGAAAAACTAATTAAAAAATAGATATAAAGCAAGATAGAAAAATAGTAATATTTATTTTTAAGATTCTATATTACTAAGTTACTTACTCTCAGTAAGTCGGCTTTTTATTTGGTTAATACACGGCGCGGCGTGGGTGAATTTAGGAAGAGGGTTCTTGCTTGCTACCAGTTGCTGTGGCTTAAAAGGCTGTACTTGGCATATGGCTTGTTGTTGCTTCTTGTGTATACCGTTGAGAGGCTGTGGCCCTCGTCCCCAGCGGCGCAACTTAAGTTTGTTGTTTTGGCTAATTGGTTTGTCCCGCTTCTAGCCGCCTCCGTCATTGCCAGGCGCAAGGTGCTGGGGCTTAGAAACGAGGCCGAGGCCGCCTTGGCCCTCATGGAGTTTGTACATAGGCGTGGGTATTTCTGCACGGCGGCTGGGCTCACTGCGATGTCGGTGGCCTTGATGGCGGTGACGTGGCTCGCGGCTGTGCTCCTCTCGGGCTTCTTAAGGCTAGACTACCCAGCCATGTACATAGTTGCCACTGCCCTCTTCGTGACAGCCTTCTACTACTACGTCGACAGAGAGCTGAAGAGGTTGCGCCAAGACTTAGAGCTCGTTGAGAAACTCAAGACATCTTATGAAAGGGTCAAAGCCTGACTTATACATAATATATAGGCTATTGAAAATTTTAAAAGAGAAGGGGCCCCTTTCGAAGACCAAATTGGCACTTTACGCATATTTAAACTATCAGAGGGCTGTGAAGTATTTGCACTATCTGCAAGAGGCTGGCCTTGTCCAGATAGACAAAGAAGTTAAAATTACGAGAAGGGGGCTGGAAACCCTGGAAAAAATAGAGGAGGTTTTAAGAGACCTAGGCCTCGGCGGCTAACACCTGCACTGGGTGGTAAAGTACTTATTGCCCTTGACAAGCGAAGATCTGTATAGCCACGCGTCGTAGCCAATATCAGCCATTATGTCTAGCACGGTGCCGACTGGGTAACAAGGCGTCACTGCCTTGCCGTGGGCGCGGACAGACGCCAGGAGCGTGCCGCTTCCCTCAGAGTAGTGGTCCCAGTGGCAGGAGGAGAGCAGAGGGTCTGTGATTTCGTAGTAAGACTTATCGTCTACGTACACGGCCGCGCCGTATATCACCTTGAACCGCCCAGCGGCCGCCACTTTGTAGTAGCCGAGGGGGGTGTTCCACTGGCCCCACTCCTCGTCGTAGAAGGTATAGACGTCGAAGGGGAGGACGCCGCTGACGTCTATATAGCCCTCTGTCCTCCAGCCCTTCACGAAGACGTAGTCGCCGTCTCTCCTCACAGTTTCGTTGCCCGCGTCTTCTAGGTATTTTTCAAACTTGAGCTTGTGCACCGCGGAGCTGTTGGAGCTCCACACAACTGCGTATACCTCTAATGGGCCCTTTTCCACCAGCGTGACGTAGTGAGTCTTGTTGAAGAGATATGTGCCTAGCAACCTCCCCTCCGCCCCCGCCTTCTTGACGGCTTGAGACGCCTCGGCGTCGCTGACGTTGGCCGGCCGCGCCGCCCTCCTGCGGCCCTCCTCAGCCAGGTTTTTAGGCGGGGAGGTGAGGTTCTTCTCGACGACCACCGTCCCGTCGTCCTTGATGCGAATCACCACCAGGGGGCCTCCGTCGCTTACTGTGAAGTTGCTCTTTTCATAGTACCACTTGGCAAGATCTACGGCAGACATGTTGAGCGCCACGGCGAGCGTTGCTATTAGCGTTGCCGCCGCGGCTACGATTATCACTAGTTTAAGCCTCATGGCCTGCATGTGTCTTATTTATTAAAAAACTTGACTTACTTAAAGTAACTTACTATGAGTAAATATCTATAGGTATAGAATATCTACAAGGGGGTGTCCGCAACTGCGTCAACTACACGGCTGTTGCGGAGGTGAATTCAGATTACCGCTTCAGCCCATGTTAGGAAAAAGGCTCGGCGTTCGGGAGGGGTGCCTCCTCGTGGTGGAGATAGAGGGGGGCAAAGCTGTGAAGGTGCCTGGCCGCCGAGGCTTGCATCGACATTACGCCAGAGCTCATCGGCAGGTTACTAAAGGGCGTAGGTGAGGCTTCAACCCCCCACAGGGCTGTTGGCGTGCGACTCTGACGTGGTTGTGCTCACAACACTCGAGGAGTTGCCGCCATTGCCCCCGAGGGTCAACCCGGGCCTCTCACTGCGATTTACAAAGTGGGGAGACACGCCTTTAGGGACTTGGAGGCGATACCATACCTACCACGCGACGACTTCCCCGGCTCTGGCAAGCTGACGGGGGAGGAGTTCCGCATAGTGGAGCCCGACGCAGACTATCTGAGGCTAGTGGGGAGGGGAGGCGATGAGTACATCGCTTGGGACTTCGTCTTGGGGACTTTGGACACGGGGGAGTGTGTGTTGTTTGCAGAGGACGGCCTCTACCTGGCTAGAAGGGCGGGAGATCGGGTTGTCGTCGAGAGGCCGTACCACGGCTCTATCTTCGACGTGCGGGGGCCTCCGTACATGCCGTACTACCCGGTGGTCCCCGTCAAGTGGGTTAGGGAGCGGTTGGAGTGGGTTGGAGAGGCGGCTAGGAGGGTTGGGGCTGGGCGGTGGGGCTACTACACGCCTCCTATAAGCCCGGAGCTGGTGTGGTGGCGACCTGTTAGGAGCGTCAAGTGGGAATTCGTGGTTAGGCTCGCGACGTGTGAGGAGTTCGAGCGCTGGGGGCCCCCTCTAGGGAAGCCCAGTGGTTCGGTTGCGAGGACCTCTGCGACTTGGACGAATACCTAGCCCTCAGATACAAGAGGAGGATCTGCGGCGACTTAGAGGCGGGGGCTAGGGCCGATAAAGCCTTAGCCCGAACTCCTTTAGCTGGTCGAAGTGCTTCACGTTTCTTGTCCATAGGGGCATGTCCTTAACTATTGCCGCGGCCCCTATAACGATGTCGGCGTCGCTGATCGTCGCGCCGCGGCGCCTCAGCTCTCTGTATATCTCCGCCGCCTTGGTTATTATCTCGTTGTCATTCCAAATCACTACGAAGATCTCCTCCAACAACGTCTTGGCCTTCTTCACGTCGGCAAAGCCTCTGAGTAGCTCGTACAGCGTCACCTCTGAGATGTGGAATATCCCCTCCCCCAGCTCAAGCCTGCCCTTGACGTACTCAATCACCACGTCTGTATCTACTAATACCTTGTCCATTGGGCCCGTCCCAGGTACTCGGAATCCAGCAGTTGGGCGAGCGCCCTCCTCGCCTCCTCCCTCCTCCTCTTCACGAGCTCTTGGGCCACCTCCCGTAGAAACTCATCCCAAGTTTTGCTACCTTTTAGTACTTCTAGAATTTCTTTAGTCTCGCGAGAAATGGTAATTGTCGTACTCACGGACAATTGTACAATTTGGTTATATAAGCTTTGCAACCACCCACGCCGCTAGGCACCGCGTCGCATACGCCAACTGCCGCCTCGTCTATACAGCCGCGGCGGCTGACGGCTCCGAGACAATACGGGAAGTGGGTAGTGCTGGAAGAGGGCTGGCTGTGCTTGGCGAAGGGTAGCTACAGGGTCGTCGTGACGCGTGCGGAGGCTTAGCCTACGTCGTTCGGGACCCTCAATATGCCCCCTACTACCCAGTGGTCCCCGTGAGGTGGATTAGGGAGAGGGTAGTGAGGGCGTTGGGGCTCGCCAGGAGGGAGGTGGTCCAGGTAGACGGCGAGCCCTACTTCTACCTGCCGCCGCTTGACCCGGCGTATCTCTTGAAGTGGCCTCTGGTCTTGTTTAAGTGGGAGTACCGGATTGTCAGCCGCTTCGCCCCCTTCGGCGGCGAGGTGTTCCTATATGAATGCGAGGAGGTCTGCCAGAGGGTGGACCCGCGCCCGGAGTGGTGTAGGCAGGCTTAGCCACAGCGACAAACCTTCAACGCGGGCGGCGGAGTACAGCACGCCGGCACGTCGGCGCGCATCGCCGCGTGGCTGTGGCACAACTCGCCGCCGCTGGGGCCGGCGTTCCTCGCCCGCCCAGAGGGGGCAGAGAGGTGGCCAAACCGCCCTCGCCGAGGGGGTTGAGCGGCTTTGACAATTTGAGAGGCGTCGCCGATGGGGGCCTGGGGGCTCGGCGCGAAGAGGTGGCCGCGGCACGTGCCTCTATTCTCGCCGCGGGAGGTAGGTCCGCGGGGCGAGGAGGCCGTCTGAGTCGGCCCGTATGAGGCCGCGCTCTTCGGCGAGCTTGTCGTGGGTGAGGGGCCAGTCCAGCACCAGCCGTCGGGGGAGGTACACCGCGGCGAGCTCCGGGATTATGAAAGAGCCCTGGCAGATGGGCCCCCACGGCTCGAAGAAAGAGGGGTCGAGGCCCTACCCCCTCAGCTTCTCCTTGGCAATTTTCAGCAAGGCCTCCGCCACGGCCCTCCCATCCTTGCCGCAAGCCGCCAGCCTCAGCGCCCCCAGAGGCGGCTCGGCCTTCCAGTCTAGGGACTGCCAGCAGAAGCCGTCTTCGAAGGGCTTGCCCACCTTCACGTAGCCCACCTCGCCGAAGGGGCCGAGCGCCTGCGCGGATTCCCGGGCGCCCGGAGTGGGAAGGGGGGCGTATCAAGCCCTTTAGCTTTTAAGTAGCTCCTTTAGCATTTCTATAAGCTTCAACACGCCTTCTCTATGCTTGTCGAAAGACTCTTTTCTAAGAAAGCCGTGGTAGAAATTGGCGTGGAGCTTTTCAGCTAGGCTAAACAACGTGGAGTATTCGGGGTTTTTAGTCTCCTCGACTAGGGTCTCGACGATTTCCCAGAAGTCCCTGTGGGTGTAGTGGGCTTGCCCCATCCTCTCGGCGATTGCGCTCAGCAGAGCGGCGACGGCGCCCCAGTACTTCTCGCCGGCCTGGACGAGGTCGCCCCTTTTGTATAACTCCTCGGCATCTGACAAATACTTTTCAAAAAGCTTTAGATACACCTCAACCCTCTCCACGGGGTCGAGCTCCCTGACGAGAACAAGAAATTGCTCTAAGCTCTTCCCCCTACGCGCCGCCAACTCCCTAGCCAAATCTAAAACCTCCGAAGACAACTCCACGAAGATACACCGGGGGACAAATAAATCTTTCACCTCCGGCCCACCGAGAGCCTTGCCCTGTGGGCCATGCCGTCGGAAACGCGCCCTCCCAAGCCGGGCGCGGGGCGGCGTGACTCCTCACGGTCTTCGCCGCGGCAGGCCCCAAGGCGGCAGGGGAATTAGAGTAGTAAACCTTGTCTACGAAGAGGGGCGGGGATATGAAAAGGGGCGGGCCCATAGGGAGTGAGCCGAAGTAGGCCTTCTACAAGAACGATGCCTACGCCGGAATTTAGTAGCGCCGACGATGGCGCCTCCGCGGCGCCGTGTAAGCCGCTGAAGGCACACACATTCCCCCAAGAGCCGCCATACTTATAAACAGAGACGCGGCCCTCATACTACCTCCCACCCTGGCGGAAGAGGACCGCTGGGGCGGGGCCCGGAGCTGCCCCTCGCCGAGTTGTCGGCAGAGCGGCTCGACCGCCCAACTGCGTTTACCTCCACCTAAAATAGGGAGTACCTCGCCGATGCGGAGGAGCCGCACGCCAAGGGCGACGTCCAGAAGCCGGGGAGAGGTGCTGGGGCGGAGTGCTGGCGTTGTTAAGCGCCGTTGCGAAGAGGCGTGGACTACCGCACTGTAGCCACGGAGACCACGCAGTGTTGACAGACGTGCCGTGCGAGGATGCTGAAGGTGGGGAGCTGGTGTGTAGTTTTAAATAGCCGAGGGCCTACACGCCAATTTCTACCACACCCCCGGCGGCGTCACGCCGCGCCTCGGTTTTAGAACTTTTAGAAAAGCCATGCCTTAAATACCCTGCCGACACCTCGGCTTAAGCGCTGCGCCCGCAAGAATTGGCGTAATAGGCGGATCGTGCGGCGAAAGGTTAAAGAGCTTTGTCTTTAAAGACGCCGCATACTCTTTGAAAGAGGTCCGTGCCGCCGGCTAGCCTAGACGCCATGCGGCATATGAGGAGGGCGGCTGTTCTGTCGTCTGGCACGTCGGAGAAAAACCCCTCTGGATCGGGGCCGTTGTATTGGTAGCGGTGGAGGTCGAGCGCCAGCGAGGTGAACTCTACGGCGTCCCCGCCCACAACCGCAGACAGCTTAATCATGTGGGTTGTCGGCACTAGGGCTATTACCACATCGACATCTTCTACTTCTACTTCTTCGTCTCCTACCCTTATCCTCCTCGACCCTGGATAGAGCTCCTTTAAAGCCTCCCTCTTCTCCGCCAGGCGGGCGGCGAGGTAGGCCTTCCATGCTTGAAAAGCCTTTCCAGCCGCATTCCTGATAAGGCCGTCTTCTAAAAACTCCAGCGCGAGGATTATCTCCACTTGCGCCTCGCGCAGTCTGGCCTCCCGGTATTTTTCCAAATCCCTCCACGGCTTGCTCAAGACGGGAAACTCCACGCACACAGTACGCCCAGCGTCTTATAAACTTTAAGGCCGCGGCCAGACTGCCGGGCGTTGAAGGCCCCAGAGGCTTCGCGCGCTTTACAGCCCCATAGCGGGAGGCCGCACAAGGCGCCGACAGGCGTCGGCGAAGGGAGGGCTGCGGAGGTCGGCAACTTGGCTCTGCGAAGAGCCGCGCCTCCTAGGAGTTGTCATAAATGTCGGCGAGCCAGATTCACGTTGCCGCTTCCCGTCTAGCAACTTGGCGGCCTTCTCAGTGGCCTCCCCAGCCGCGCCCAACGCGGCGACAGGCTAAATTCGCCGATGAATTATGAGAGAAGAGGCGGGAAAAAATTCATCAACGGCTTGCCGAGTCGTGCTAGTCTTTCTCTCATCCTTGCGCATCTCTCGGATATCTGTTTGCACTGTTGTAAACTATTTTTGCACCTGATTCTGTATTTATGTCCTTCAAGTTCTCTAGTGTGGCGTACAGCAAAATTAGCTGTCCTCTTTTCTCTTTTATCAAGCTGGACAGATCTGCCAAAACGCGGTCAAACCCCCCTAGTCACTAGGATCGCCACGATCTCCGAAATATCAACGAACCTACTCGGCGACTCCTAATAAGTGTTTTCACCCGCCGGACAACTCAACGCGACGCGTTAGGCCGCTCACCAACCGGTTGAGCAGAGCTACACCCCGATATACCCGCCTCGCAGAGGACGCCTCTTGGCAGACACCCCAGGCCTTGAGCGCGCCGCGGCCTCAGAGGGCCAGGGGAACTTCCCCACACCTCTAGCGCCGCCTCGGAGCCTCCCGCCGAGGAGAGGGGCGCGCGGGTTTAAATCCTATGGCGCATGCGGCGAGGAGCTCGGCGTGTCTATTTTGTGGCCCCAAGGCGGCGGGCGGGGGGCCTACTCGGCTCCCGGCAGTGTGGGCTAGCCGCGGGGCCTCGTCTTGAGCCACCTCTCCACGGCCTCGGCGGCTTCCTTAAACCTCAGCAACGCCTCGACGTGCCTCGCCGTGAGGGTGACCTTGTCTTGTTTTAGGAACCTATCGTCGTCGAATACCTTGGCCAAGATCCGCGCCTCCACCGCGTCGTAGCCCTTAGCCGCGGCTTGGGGGGTATAAACGCCCTTGGAGGTGCGTTGCCAAGAGAAGGTCACGCGCCAGGCCTTCGCCTCGCCACCAACGGCGTATTCCACCGTCACCCTAAGCCTGCACTCCGGGCCTCCTCAGTCTGCTGCCGGGGTGGACCCTGCGCCGGCCCCCACCCCAACCTCGGCCCTCACCTTGACAACGGTCTGGACGCCGCCGACGTCTACCACTAGGCCCTCCACAGCCGCATGGGGCTTGAGCACCTCCTCAAGCTTCTTCAAGAGGCCCCCCTCCGCGAGGCCCCGGGCCTTGTCGTGAGCCTCGGCGTAGCGCCGGAGCTCTCTCAGAAACCTCTCCGCCTCTTGGTCGCCCTGGGCCGCGCGGCGGGCGAGCTCGCGGAGGGCCTCCGGCACTTTGAGGGCGACGTGCCTCCGGCCCGCCGTCACGCCTCCGCCGAGTCTCTCCCGCAACGCCTCGTAGGCGCGCCTCAGCTCCTCCTCCCGCTCGGGGCTGTACCTAATCACCAACGCGTTTGTGTCGGGCCTATAGCTCACCCTCAGCGGCACCCCGTACAGCCAAATGCGGTTGGTGCCGTAAAGCACTTCTCTGAGAGCCCTCTCGATTATCCTCCTCTCCTCCTCGTCCTTGGCCTCGGCCGCCTTACGCCTCAAGAACTCCGCCACGGCGGCTACCCAGCCCTCGTGTCTAACCTCGGCTATCTGATCGGCGCCCATGGAGACGCACCACTCCCTCCCGCAGGGCCTCGCCTCAACCCGGGCGCCGAGCGCTCTGAGGACCTCGGCCAGCCTCCCGGCGCATTTGCCAGGGCCCAGGAGCCGAGCCTCCAGGTATAGAATAGCCGACGCTGAGTTCACCGCCGCCGCGCCATCACGGCGCAGGCAAGGCCTAAAGCTATAAAAAGCGTTTGAGAAACAGACATGTGGCAGTTGTCAAGTTGCCAGAGGGGGTGGTCGAGAGGGTTAAGAAGAGGGCTGAGGAGCAGGGACTTGGCCTTGAGAGTTGTCTGATCGACGTCATCACCCGGGACGACGACCCCGAGAAGGCCTCCGAGGCGTACGTCGAGGCCTCGAAGAGCCTCCTAGAGGAGGCCAGGGGAGAGCTAGAAAAAGGCGACGTCAGACAAGCCGCGGAGAAGCTATGGGGCGCGGCGGCGCTTGCCATAAAGGCATACGCCGCGTGGAGAGAGGGCAAGAGACTCGCCAGCCACGGAGAGCTCTGGAGGTATAAAGACGTCGTCGCGGCGGAGCTCGGCGAGTGGGTACGAGACGCTTGGAACGCAGGAAACGCCATGCACGTAAACTTCTACGAGGGATGGGCGACGCGGGAGCAAGTGGTAAGCGCTTTGAAAAAAGTGAGCAGGTTAGTGGAGGAGCTCACTAGGCGCGTGCTCGGCGAGTGAGGCGGGGCGTTACTCGGCTTTTGTCCTCAGCCACTTCCCCACGGCCTCTGCCAACTCCGCAAATTCGCTTAATTTCTCCAGATGGCGCATGAATAACTTAGCCTTGCCCGCGCTGACAGCGTACTCCCCCACAAGCGCTTTTAATACCGCCGCCTTAACGGGGTCTCCGAGCCTCACCTCGGCCCTCGCCGCGTATCCCCCTCCGCTCTTTTCCCACCTGTAGACAATAGAGAGGCGGTTAGTCCGGCCGCCCGCCTCGTATTCAACTGTTATTTTGAGGCGACAGTCCAGCCCTTTACACCCCTCTGAAAGCTCGGCGGACAGCGCCTTGACCACGGCCCCGCCGCCCTCCACTGTTAGCGGCAACCTGCGGGCTCCTGGTACCGAGTTTATCAGCCTCTCAGCAGCCTCGCCGGCTCCTAAGGCCGAGGCCTCTTTCTTAAACCTCTCGACGAAGATTTTAGCCGCAACGTCGCCTGCAGAGGCCCGCCTCGCCACTTCTCTAATGCCGTCGTAAGTCAGCCGTATGTAATACCTGCCTCCCGGGGTCCTCCCCCCAGTGAAGTGAAGCCCTTCGGCCAGCCCGTAGCGTTTTAACAGCTCAACGGCTTTTTAAACTTCTTCTCGCTTTTAGGCTTATAAACGGCCGCAAGCGCCCCCCTCGACTTGTCGTAATTAACGTTGAAATAAACCCCAGCAAGCGGGATTTTACTCTCCGCCGCTGCTAGTTTTTCTAAAAGCGCATCGCGCCGTTGCTCGTCTATAATCCCAGCGCTGTGGAGATCCTCCACGAATCCCCTCACCGCGTCTCTCCACCCCCCGTGGCCTATTGCCGCTATGGCGTTAGTGGTTAAAACCACGTACCAACTGCCGCCGTATTGCTTCGCCTCAGCAGCCCCGCCGAGATCCCTAAGGATTGACACAAGGCGCTCTGCGGCCTCGCGCGTCCCCTTAAACTTGGCGTAGAGCTTCCCCTGCATCCAGTATAGAGAAATCCGGGCGATCTCCACGCCGCCCTCGCCCTTAAAAACTACTAGGCATCTCGGCAACCTCCCCCCTAGCTCCAGCGGCTTTCTCTCCACTGAGATCTCCACGGCTAGAGGAAAACACAGGTTTTTTACTCTTTAAAACGCTTTGTGCTGACGCTAGTCCGACGCTCTGGGCGCAACGGCGAATTTCCTCAACGCCTGGTCTTATAGGCTAAGTACGGGGCGAGCGCCGTTGCGGCGGCCGCCATTAACGCCGCCGAGGTTAAAAAGGCGTCTCTCACAGATAGCGAAATTATCAAGGGGACGAGAAACGAGCCGGCCAGCCTCCCGGCCTCGCTCGACACGTTGATAGTCGTAAAAATCCCGGGCAGCAACTCGCGCTTAAATTTAGCCTGTACAAAAGTAGAATAGGCGATCCCCTCTAAATACATAAAAAACCATCTTGTAAACGCTAAGGCCCAGCCGTGCGCGATCTCTCCGGTGTAGCCCAAGGCGCCTGTGGCGGCCGCCATGCCCAGCGTCGCCAGAATCGCCGTCTCTAGCTCCCAGCCCCCCTTAAGCAACCGGCGGGCTGTAAAGCCGCCTATCAATCTGCTAATAGACGGAGCCGTGTATATCAAGGCCAACGGGACGCTCTCGCCGCGCGCCCATAGAGCCAACGTGGCCGGGGTGAGGCTGTAAGCGATGCCCAATAGAAATGCGTTGAGATACAGAGGCACGCCTACGGATAAGACAACTCCCTCGCCTCTTTCATACTCCATTTTAGGCATCAATCCGGCGAGGGCAAGGGCGGGGGCTGCCAGGAGAGACCACGGCTCTTTAATAAATAACGCCGCCGCTATGCCTGCAAAATCCCCCAAAGCCCCCGCAATAGCCCTCTCGGCGTTCACTCTACCAAGCCTCTCCCTGCTCACAAGGCTTGGAAGCACGGCGGAGATGTGAACTCCCAACAGCCCCACTAGGAGGGAGGCGAAGAAAAAACGCAACTCTTGCGGCCCAACCCAGATGAGGGGGAACATGAAGTAATACCGCTCTCTCACAGCCCTCAGCCTAACGGAGACATACACCGCGACGCTTGAGGCGGAGAAGGCCAACGTAAGGAGGAACAGCCTCGTCTTATCAACGCCTGCTGAAAATAACGAAGACATAAAAACATTTGAGAAAATAAAGCTTGAAATGAACGAAAGGAGGTATATAGCCAAAATACTTAATCCAATTCCCCTCACGGTCCCTCCCATCGTGAAATTAAGCTGTAGCTGTTTTTAAAACAGGCTCCGCCAGCGGTTGTGGAGGCGTGTTCTTAACGCTCTACGCCTGGCGTTTTAAAAGGGCTTCCAGACCATGAGCCATAACATGACTGCAAGTATTACAGCCCAGGCCGGCGCCAACATCCTAATCGCCCTGTGGTATCTCTCAGCGCTGTATCTTCTAGCCGCGCGGACGTGATACGCCTCTAAAGCCCCCGCGACAAGCGCCACGCCTAGGGCGTAGTGTATCCACAGCGGCGATTTGGGGAAGCCGTATACGAGAACTGCCATGGTTAGGCCTGAGAGGAAGAGCAGCCCCGCAAAGGCGGCTTGGGCGTGGACAAGCCTTTTGTATGAATTCGGCAACACGCTCCCCGCGGCTTCCCTCACCACTAAATACGCGCTTGTGGAGAGGCCGGCCCATCCCACTAGAGAGAGCAAATGAATTGAAAGCAGAATTTCGTATAACAT
>JAVZUI010000034.1:0-18878 GCA_038879095.1 Pyrobaculum sp.
TTAAAAAATGAAATTTGCATAAGTAAAGAGTATGATAAGCATAATGAAATATAAATGTGGCCCACTAGACGCATGTGTTCACATGTCCCATCGGCTGTCCCTCGGAATGTTGCAAATTCGAGTCGCTAGAAGACATGCCGGTCGTACTAGAGGAGGAGATACCCCTCCTCAAAAACGAGGCTGAGAAAATAGGCGTGGAGCTGCACTTCCAGCCCTACGGCGAGTACAACGGCATCAAGTTGTACAAGTGGGTAATCGATGGGTGGTGCCCCTTCTACCGCGGGAAGTGCACCATCCACGAAAAGAAGCCGCTGTCCTGCCGCATGTACCCCCTCGTCCTTAACTTAAAAACAGGAGAGGTCTACCTATCGGAGAAATGCCTCTGGGTTAAGATAAACGGCCCCAAGCCGCTCGACCACTTCCCCCACGAAAAAGAGACAGTAAAAAAGCTGGTGGTAAAGCTAAGACATGGTCGAGTTCGTAGTTAAGGGCCAGATAGGCGACGACGAAAAAATAGGCATCGCCGTTGGGCTCTCCATCACCTTTAGACAAGTACTAGTAGAGGCCACGCCCAGCAGAGAGGCCCTGGAGGCCGCCAAGAGGGCCGTCTGGGGAGCCTTGTTAATAAGGCCGTGCCCCACGGGGCTACCCTGTTTCAAAGACTTAGAAAAGGCAACCGACTACTCCGAGGCGCACTCCACCCCAGTGGGCTACGAGGGGCCGGACCCCACGCCCCAGCCACGTAGAGTATCTACATTTAACAAACACTACCTAAAGCCATGGCGGTGGGCCGCCGAAGGCGAAAAAATCGACGTAGGCCACAGACTGCTCCCCCTAATGTCCTGCCTCTACAAAATCTTAAAAAACGTAGAGGGGGCGCCCGTGGTCATCTCAGACGTGAGGCTACAGCCCAGCGGCAACTCGCAGCCCGACTACTTGGTAATACCCACGTGGCACAGCCCCCGGGAGGTGGCGGAGGTAGTTGACGTGCACCTCCCCCCGCTCAGAGCAGGCGCCATCGCCCTAGGCGTGTTGCAAGGAGGATACGACGCGGGGCCGGTGGTGGCTGTGGTAAAGACCTACGACCCCCTAGCCGCTGAGGTAGCCAAGGCCGGGGGGTACGTAGTGGCCCTGGACCGTCCCGGAGACCCCTGCCAACTTCTCGAGAAAAGAGTCGTAGGATACCAACTCTTTACAAAGACATACAAAGTAAACCCGACGCTCTGCGACAGATGCGGCGAGTGTCTAAAAACCAGCTGCCCCGCCATAGTCCCCACAGCCGCGGGACACCCGGAAATAGCCCAGACATGCACCGGATGCGGCGCCTGCGCCGTACTATGCACAAGAGGGGCAATACAATAAAAGCAGTCGTCACCCAAGAAAAAGTCGTCGTAGGAGACTTGGAGATAGACGTCAAGTCTGTAAAGCCGGTCGAGCTGATGCTAGCCGCGTTGGCCTACGGCATCGGCATAAGATACGTGGACAAGACCGGGCAACCCTACGAAATCGAGTGCGAAATAGAGGGATACGAAGTCAGATGCCGCGCTCCATGCACAGGGGAGGAGGAAAAATGCCTAGTATACAAAACCTTAACAAAAGGGTCTTTACAGTTCCACTGCGTCAAAGAACGTCCATCTTGACCACAGTCGTATATGTAGTATACTTCTTAACCACCTTCTCCTTCTTTTCCTTTTCTTTATTCTCCTGAGACATGAATCGTTGCATCCACTACTTTAAAAATACTCCATTATACACGCCGAGGTATACAAGAAGCGTCCACACAACATCAGCGACTTCAACCACCCAAATCATGGTAAAGGGGGAAGTGCCCCGGCCGGGATTTGAACCCGGGTCACGGGCTCGATTAGCCCCCTGGGGGGTAAGGCCCACATCCCTAGTCGGCCTGTTGGGCCTTTGACCGGGCTAGACTACCGGTTGGAGTAGCCGGCTGGCTACGGCTCCCCCACGCCCGGGGCTGTAAAGCATTTTTTATGACTTTTTAAGCTTTAAACGCCTTGTAGCGGAAGCCGTAAGGCTAGGCCTCCTCGCCAAGAGACTCGGGGTAGATAATCACGACGCCGAGGTCCTCGGCCGTTTTCTTAAGCTTTTCGAAGTCTCTATCGCCTATGTAGTAAGTGATTAGGTACTTGCCGTCTGCCTTTTTTCCTGTGACTTTTTCGTAGAGCTCCGCCTTTTTAATAAAGGAGGCGAGGTCGCCTCTGGATATTGAAGACTTGATTTCTTCAACTATAGTCTTGCCGTCTTTAATAACTATGTCTAAGTCGACCGTGCTTGGAAAGCCGAACACGTACCCTTCGGCGTCGAAGTGCTCCCACCTCTCCACCTCGTAGCCTACCTGTCTCAGAAACTCGCCTACGCCTCTCCTAAAGGCCTCCTCGCTGAAAATACCCCACCTGGCCCCCAGCGCGTCCAGCTTTCTACTTAACATCTGGAGTTGGCCTCTTAAACTCTGGACCTCGTCGCTTAAGCCCTGGACCTCCCCCCTTAAGCCTTGGACGCCGTTTTCAAGCCCTTGTATCCTAGCCTCCAACCTTGCAATGTCGTCTTTTGTGGCGACGTTGAGAGGCACGGCTATGTAGCTGGCTATATGCGGCGCCAGCACCTCAGCTAACCTTCTCGCTAGCTCCGGCCTCCTCTCCAACTCCTTAATCAAGTCCTCGGCCAACACTTATTGTCTACACGTGTCAATATAAACTATTCCACGGCCTCTGCCGTGGAGGACATCATTAAAAATTTAAAAACAAGCGCGATATAGGAGGGGGGCCCGTAGCTCAGCCTGGATGGGTGAGGGCCGGGGCGCCGGCCTCAGTCCAAAGCGGCGGCCTGCGGAGCCGTAGGTCGTGGGTTCAAATCCCACCGGGCCCGCCTCTTTAAGGCAACGGCTCGAGTTCTTCTAATGTGTGGGGGTCTAGTCTTATCTTTCCGAGTTTTACTTCGTCGAAGTCCTCTGTGGTGGTGTACAAAACAGCCTTCTGGTCTATCTTCTCCACCACGCCGTAGCCGGCCAGCCTCTTGTTCTTATACAGCGCGGCGAAGACGTGTCTTAGATAGGCCGCGGGTACGACGTATTCACGCCCCTTTTTCTCAGGCTCTGCCACATCGCCTACTACGTATCTCCCCCAGGGGCAGTTAAGCGCCTTGTCAAATTTACAATTTGCAATTTTGCCGGCGTCTACTACGACTTTGTGTATTAGTTTTACGTGTCGTCTATATGCGTACACACGAAGCTCTTTCCTCTCTTGTGGGTTCCGCGGCGTTATTTGTTGTGGGCGTGTTACTACTTGGCCTGGGAGCACTTCTTCACCGATGTTAACCACAGTGGCGTCTACTGCCTCTACTAGTGCTCTTAGTAGCTGCGCCCCGCGCCCTGTGGTCCAGCCCGGCGTGTTGATTACGACGAGGTGGGGGTACTGCCTCATTGCCTCTCTGACACAGCGGACGACTCCTGCGACCAAGAGCTCCTCGACTCCTTGTAGATTAACCGAGCCGACGAAGTAGCCGCCTTCAGGCGGCAGCTCTGATATGTGCGGCGTGGGGGCCGAGGTGCAACTGTAGGCCACAAAACCCGGCGGCCCTATGTCGGACTGCCCCACGTCGGCGTCGACTACGCACACCCGCTTCCCCCGCGCCACGTGCGTATTGAGTATGTACGTGGAGAGGCTGCTCTTCCCCGAGTCCGTAGGCCCCACCAGGGCCACGACTCCGCTTAGCTCCAGGCGCCAGTCTGGGGGGATTGTGGACTGCGGCACCAAGACCACGGCCCCGCCTTCTATCTGAATAGTCGCGGGGCCCTCCACCGGGTACTGCTTGTGCGGGGGGACTTGGAAGTGGGTGAACCCGGCGCCGAAGACTCTGCACGCCTCTTTGCAACGCGCCTCCGCGGGGCCTTTTATGAGCGCGGTGCCGCCTGGGGGCACCTCGACGACAAACATAAGTAGTTGTACGTACAAGTTTTTATGTCTCGGCTCGTCTTGATATTTGCAATCTTAGACGACTTACTTCTATTTGCATCACCCGCCTTGGTGGCGGTCATTCTTTTTCTAATCGGGGTAATACCGTGGTGGCTCGCCTTGGCAATCGCCGCACCTTTTACGGCGTTTGCGATCTATATAGGAGTTAGGGTGTTTCGCGAAAAGCCGCCAGAGTTTGCGTATGTAGGCGGCAGAGGAGTCGCCGTGGAGGACCTAAAGCCGGAGGGCCTGATAAAGGTAAGGGGCGAGTACTGGAGGGCCGTCTGCGACCGCTGCCACGCCCCCGCCGGCTCGTGCGTAGAGATAGTTGACGTCAGAGACGGCAGGGCCGTGGTGCGGCCTTGTTAGGGGCTTATGAGGTTTAGTAGCTCCCACGTGTTTTTCATAATTGTAATTTCTTGTTTTATCTTGGCGTAGGTCTCCTCGTCTATCTTCCCGGCGGACCTGGCGTCTTCGATCTTCTTCTCCATTTCGACGAGGTCGAACTTGTTTAAGTAGTCCTTGGTGAGGGACCTGGCCCATAGGTAGTGTAGCCTAGCCTCGATCTCCTCTACTTTGCGGACAAGCTCCTCTAGCTTTGTCTGGTATTCCTCTATTTTTTTCTGTAGCTCTGCGGTGAGCGCGGCGTAGTCTTTTTCGGAGATTAGGCCCAGCTCCTTCTTTGCCAGCAGCACCTCTTGTTCTTTTTTTAAGCTCTCCACGACGTTGCGTAGCTGGTCTATCCTAATCTTGATCTTGGGGAGGTCTGCGTCCCAGCTGGCCTTTGTCTTCATTGCAGAGTCCACAAAGGCCTTCCACGTGTCTTCAATTCCCTTCAGCTTCTCGTCGTACTGGCCCAGCGTTTTTTCAAGCTCTCCCAGGGCTATGTACGCCACGTCGAGGCTCATCTTAACAACTCCTCTAGCTCTTTCTTAAGTTTTTCGTACGTCTCTCTTGAGATCTTGCCCTCTCTCAACAGCTCGTCTAGTTTTGAAAGTGACAGCTTTAGAGAGATGACCTCTGCGCTGGTGGAGGTGGATAAGACCCGCTTAAAGTGCGCGCCGAGCCCCTCCTCCAAGGCCTCGTACTTAGACTGGACCTCCGCCAGGAGGTTCCTCAGAGACTCCAGCTTGCCCTCTAGGTCTTTTCTAAGCTGCTCGTAGGAGTCGGCCGGTAGGAAGTCTTTTTTTAAGTCTAGCTCCGCCAACATCTTTTCGTAGTCTGTTATCGTCTTGTTTAGTATATCCCTCGCCCGTAGTAGAGACATCTTCTCAACCTCCCACTGCCTCTTCACGTTCACCACGTCGTTTTCATACTCCTTCCACGCGCCGTCTAGTTTTTTGACCAAGTCGTCGTATTTCAACACCACGTTGTCCACAACGGGCTTTATCGCCTTTTCAAACTCCGCCTCAGGCCTCTCGGCGGCTAGCGGGAGTACCTCCGCCACAGGCTTCGGCTCCTCCTCCCGCCTCGGCACGGCGGCCGGCCTCTTCTCTTCCCTAGTGTATCTAATATAGATGGGGCACTCTGCGTAGTTGCCTATACAGTACCAGCTAAAGGGGTCTATGGCCTTGTTAGTATAGCCGCAGACAAACCCTCCCTCTCCACGTCTTAAAACTGGGCATACGCTCATCGCCTATGAGTGTTGGAAAATATATATTTATTACGGCTTTAGCTCTTGTATTTTTAAATCTGGCGGCACCTTAGACAAGTCCTCCAAAGTACCCACGTCGTAGAAAAAGGCCTCTTTAGCCACGTATACAGACACTCTGGGCATGAGCGACTTGGCGAAGGCGTCCATGTCTAGGTACTCCTCCCCCAGCCTAGACACCGCCTCGCGCGTAGTTATGTACACCCCCGCAGATGTTATGTACTCGAAGGTGGGCTTCTCTCTCCACGCCGCAAGCCTGCTCCCCTCTAGTTCTAACACCCCAAACCTGAGGCTCAGCCTCTGCCTCTGGGCCACTATTGTCAACAACGCCTCTGCGGCTCTGTGCAGATCCAAGGCCCCCCTCAAGTCGAGGTTAGTCAACACGTCTGTGTTGACAACGACGACGTCTCCGTCCACCCACTCCTTGGCGTAGTACAGCTGGCCCGCGGTCCCAAGCAACTTCCTAGACCGGAAGAAAGACACGTCGGGGTGAGACTCCGCCAAGTACCTCTGCAAAACGTCCTGCATGTAGTAGCCAACCACAGCCAACTCCCTCACCCCGTTCAGCCGAAGCCACTCAATTACGAAGTCGATAAGCGGCCTCGTGCCCACTGTGACCAAGGCCTTCGGGACGAGGAATGTAAGCGGCCTCAGCCTCGTGCCGAGCCCCGCGGCCAGTATTACCCCCCTCACAAATAGTCCCCAAGGCCCTGTCTCTTGAGGTGGACCCGGATCTTCTCCACCTCCTTCTCCATCTTTTTAACCTCCGCCAATATGTCCCTCTTGGCGGACTCCTCCTCGCCGCTAGGCTTGTACGTACAATGGCCCTCCGGCGTCATGGCCCTGGCCTCGCAGTACGCGTACTGACACCTCGCGCCGATGCACTCGTCGTTGAGCCAGGTACACCAAAACACTATCTTACTACCCCTAATGTTCGGCTTAAGGGCTTTTTTACCACATCGGAACAGAGACGTGCCGTTGGGGCCGTATACACACCTAGGCCCTAGGCACAAACTTCTCTGAGCCACTTACATATTTGACTACCTCTATTTAAATTTATATCCCAGCGACTCGAGAAAAGCCACCACTTCCTCGTACCTAGGAGACGACCTCGCCCCAGGGCGCGTCACCTTAATGGCGGCCGCCGCGTTGGCAAAAACCAGTTTTTCGTAGACATCTCTTCCGCGTAGGTGCATAGAGACGTACGCCGCGGCGAAGCAGTCCCCCGCGCCTGTGGTGTCCACGGCGTTTAGCCGAAAGGCGTCGACGTGTAACAGCCTCCTCCCGTCGTACGCCACCGCGCCGCGGGGGCCCAGCGTGACCACCAGCTCCCTCACTGACAGCTCTTTGGCGAGCTTCTCCACGGCCGACTTGTGGTCGTGCGAGTTGGCCAAGATCTTGGCCTCTACGTGGTTCATAAACAACACGTCTACCCCCTCCACCACGGCCTTCACCACCTCCAGCCCCTTCTTGGCAAGGGCGGTCCCCCCGTCTACAGACACGGAGGCGCCGACCTGCCCTGCCAGCTCTTTGGCCTTTAAAATAAGCTCAGTCCTCCCAGTGGCCAAGTGCACGTGTCTGGCACCTACGAACTTGTCGTTTGTCAAGTCGGCGGGCGTCAGGCCCAGGTTGGCCCCCCTGTAAGACAGCATTCGCTTAGTCCCGTCTTGGTGCACTAACACCACCACAACGCCGGACCTAACCCCCGGGATCCTCTTGACGTAAGACACGTCAACGCCCTCCGTCTTAAGCTCGCGAAGCGAGATCTCGCCCATGGGGTCCTCCCCCACGGCCCCGATAAACCTCGCCCCCAGCCCCATCCTGACGGCGGCCACTGCGAAGTTGGCCGCAGACCCGCCGCCGCCTGTGTAGAGGTCAATCACCTCGACGTTTTCGTCGGGGCCGGGCAACTCGGCCACCCTTAGGTAGACGTCGAAGTTCAAGTTGCCGATAGAGACCACCAACACGTCGTACAAACTTTTTTAGTATATATATTGTGGAGGCAGTGGACGTCCAGAAAATGTTAGAAATTAGGAAGATTGTGGAGGAGAAGGTGGCGCAGCTACAACGCGAGTTGCAGTTCTACACCGCCCTCCTGGAGCTACTCGACAAGACAATAGGCGAGAGGTCCTTCTCCACAGCCGCAGAGGTTGCCAAGCCGGAGGCGGTGGAGGATGTGAAGGGCAGGGGGGGAGAGGTCTACGCCACAGCAGAAGTCTACGGCAACTACCTATACATAAAGTTTAAACAGCCCGTCAAGGTGGACGGGCTCTTCAAGAGGTTCTTCCTCGACAAGTTTCTCCAGAAGTACAGGGAGGAAGACTCAAGAGAGGCCAGGCAGGGCGCCATAAAGCCTGAGGAGGTTTTGAGGTACGAGCTAGAGGAGTCGGAGGGGGAGGCCACGGCCATAAAGATCTTCAACTACAGGACGGAGGAGAGAAAGCGGGAAATCTTGAGAGTGTTGCGGTGGACTTTAGAGAAGGTCTACTCGGGCTGAGCCACCTTTTTCTGCCTCTTGTATAGTTCCAACATCTCTTGTACCGTGGTGGCTTGCTCCGGCGACTTGTCTGTCCTGTAGCGGCCGGTGAATCTGGGGAACCTCACGGCGAGCCCCGCCCCCGGCCTCACCGCGCCGAGGCAACAGGTGTGTAGCGGGGAGAGGGTGATCTCTGCCCCTATGACCTCTATGACGACTTGCGGGACGAACCAGACGTCTACCTCCATTTTGGAGACCACCCTGGGGTGCCTGTGCGGGATTTTATACGGCTGCAACATCTCGTACATCTTCTTGAGGTCGGGGTCTGTGAAGCCGCTGCCCACCTTACACACTGTGTAGAACATGTCTGTGGAGGGATCGTACGCCGCTAGGAGAAACGCTCCGTATAAGCCTGCGCGTTTGCCCCTGCCGTAGAAGGCGCCCACTACCACTAAGTCCACGGTGTCGATCATCTCGCTCCTGTAATCTCTCTTGTACTTTATCCAGTTCCACCCCCTGGCGCCCATCTCGTACGCCGAGGTGGGAGACTTGCAGATTAGGCCCTCGGTCCCCACGGAGACGGACTCGTGGAAGAAGAGGTCTACGTCGTCTGCGTCTTTGAAGAGGGCCCACTTGGCCACGCGTACCGTGTCGGTCTCGTTCACCACTTCTGAAAGCCTGACCCTTCTGTAGATCAGCGGCTCCCCCGTGAGGTCCTCCCCGTCGACGTAGAGGAGGTCGAAGAGGTAGAGGACGGTGGGGTACGCCTCCATCGCGGCGGCTACGTCGTGCTTCCTCTTCCTATGCATGAGCTCTTGGAAGGGGAGCATGTCGCCGGTGTCTGGGTCCACGGCCACTATCTCACCCTCTAACACCGCCTCCCTTGCCGTCACCGCCTCTTTCACAGCCTTCACCACGTCGGGGTATGCGTGGGTTATGTCTTCTAGGCGGCGGCTGAAGATCCTCACCCCCTCTTTTACGTGTATCTGGGCCCTCTCGCCGTCGTACTTGTACTCACATATGGCCGAACCGCCCAGCTTCGCCAGTATCTCAGAGGCGGAGGAGAGCCTCTGGGCGAGCATGGGGAGCACCGGGACGCCGGGAGTGAGCCTAATCTCCTCCAGCGGCCTCCCCTCCGCCACGTGTCTAGCCAAGCGGCCTAGGTCGGGGAAGACGTGGTAGGCCCTCTCCAACGCCTCTTTATCCACGCCGTACGCCTCAGAGAGAGCCTCCAGCAGAGTCATGTCGGCAACTCCCAGCCTCAGCTTGCCCACGACGAACCTAGCCACGTACTTCGCCTCCTCCGGAGAAGCTCTTGAAAACAGAGAGGAGAGTAGGGAGATCTTCAAGTCCTGGGACCCCTCCCCGGCGGCCTTGGCCACCCTGAGCAACATGTCGTACACCTCAGAGACTTCAAGCGGCTTCTGCTGGGCAAAAGACAGCAGGCTGGGCCTCTTGGCGGACGCGACCGCCCTCCTGGCGGCCTCCCCCACGTCGCCCGACTTTTTATACCAAGCCTCCAGCTCGGCCGGCGAGACGCCGGTGGCCTTTGACAAGGCCCTGAGGCAGAGCTTCTCGGCGACGCCTAGCTCAACCCCCTCCCAAGGAGGCCTCAAGTCGCCTAAGATGAAATACACTACTTTGTCCACCTCCTCAGGCCTCGCCTTTTTAAACAACGACGTCAGCATCTTGACCATGGTAGTCCTCTGCGTGGTGGACTCCACGGCGGCCAGGGCCTTCACAACCTCAGCAAACTGCACGAAGTGGGTGGGAGGCGAGATTAAAAAACTTACTGCGTATTACCAGTCCCCCGGCGCAGGAAAAGCTCTAGATAAGTCTCACGCACCTCGTCCCATAGCCCTAGGCGCTCTGCGAGGCCCCTGACCTCAGCCACAGCCGCCTCTACAAAAGAGCGGTCGGGGACAACCTTCTCAATCTCCACAAACTCCCCCAGCCCCTCCACCCAGTCTAGAGACACTGTGAACCCCCCTCCGGCGTAGTACTCCCTCCTCTTCCTAATCCGCGCCACTTCTCTAAACCCAAGCCTCTGCAACACCTCCACCACCTCCGGCCCAGCCATCGTAGAAGCCTCAAACCTAGTCTTAGCCCCGGCCCCCAGCCTGGGGCCTTTATAAGTCAGCTCGGCGCCCCCGGCGGAGATCCTCAGCCTCAAAGCCTCGTCCGTAGCCGAGAAGTCTCTACAGGGGTGTTGAAAATAGACGTCCACCTCCTCCTGGACCCCGACGAGAGAAAAGCCGAGGGCCTTGACCCGCTCCCGTACCTCGTCTAAAACGGCGCGGAACTTAGCCTCCACTTCTAACATACTGCTTACAAGGCGGCGAGGCCGGGCTCGCGACGGCGAAGCCGAACAAGAAGCACCTTGCAGTCATGGGGCCGTAGTAAGCACATTCGCCACAGTTGTCTGGCCTGCCGAGCACAAGCCTAACAGTGGCAGTAATCCTAGGCGGCTCGACGGCCCTTGGAGGCTCCGGCGGCTTAACCACAGGCGGGAGGACAGGCTCCACGGGCCTCGGGGTTGGGAATGCCTCGGGGGGCTTGGGAGGAGGTGCCTCTGGGAGAGGCGGCGCGGGCGGCTTCGGCAGCTCTATAGGCTTAGGCGGCTCGGGCGGGGGCGCCTCGACGCGCGGGGGCTCCGGGGGCCTGACCTCGGGCAGCTCTCTCACCACGGGTTGCACCAGCGCGGGAGCAGGCCTAGGCGGCACTAGTTCCAAAGCCCCCACCTCTGGGAACTCGGCCCTCGCCCTTTCTTGCACCACGCGCAACACGTCGCCGAGGTCCACAGTCCCCTCGCCTACCTTGACGCCGTCTACAACAACGGCGGGAAACTTAGAAATGCCGTACTTCTTCAACATATTTACAAGAGAACGGTAGTGAGGCGGCACCTTCTCGGGAGGCTCGTTCACCAGCTTCAAAACTTGGTCAACGGCGTCTGGCCTGACCTTGACGGTGGCCAGCCTCACTTTGTCAGGCCTCTGAACCTGGCCCCGGAGGTCCTCCACCACTTTCTTAAGAGAGTTCTCTAAGTCGACGCTCTGGCCCGCCACTACGAACAACTCAATATACATTGCCACAAACCAGGCCCATGTATATAAGCTTAACGTACAGTTTGTAAAAATTGTGTAATAACACGAGACTTCCAAAGCTCCCGCTCAATGACCTCGCCCTCGGGCCGGAGCTCGTAGAAAATCCGCGTAGAGAACTTGTATAACTTGGCGTCGCCCACCATAGACTCCACGTACCTCAACAAAGCATCTCCCAAAAGCCGCCTCTCGATCATAGTCTGCGGCAGAACCACTAGCCGCTTATCCCCAGCCACTGCGTACACCCCGTCCCTACCCCAGTAGATTTCGCCCAAGTCCCCGCCCCACTCCTCAAGCCCCTCCACCAGCGTCACCTCCACCACAGAGCGCCGGAGGTCAAACTCGGTGAAGCGGGGGATGGAGTACACCAGCCTAGCGGCGATCTTCGCAGAGTCGAAGGCCAAGTCCTTGAAGGGCTCCACCACGCCGAGAGAGCCCCGGACCTCCCTCCTCTCATAGCCACCCGACCTAACCACGGCCTCGACTGTGACAAACACCCCAGCCCTCATCGAAGAGAGCACCGGGTGAGACTCAGGCACCGGCAGCCCCCTCAGCTTGTTAACCATCGCCGAGCGGACGTGAGAGACGAGGGCCTGCCCAAGAGACATGGAGAAAAGAGAAGAGGGGATTAAAAAGGTGGGGAGGTAATATGAAAAAGGGGGGGTTTTTACTTCGGCGGGGCCAAAATCTGCATCAACCTCCTCCTCCTCCAGTTGTTGTACTCAATGATCAATATGGCCAATATGACGATGACCACTAGCAACAGCAGAGCGTACAGCACCAGCGTCGGCAACGGAATCCTAGTGCCGAGGAAGTCCAAGCCGGCAGTGCCGGGCACCACAATCTGCAAGTTCCTCACCTCGCCGGCGTTTAGCGTCACTTGAGCAGAGGCGTCTTTGCCAAGAGCAGACACAGTCACGGTGTACGTACCAGCCAACAGCTCTAGCTCTTTCGGCGGGGTGGAGAACACCAAGTTGCCCACGGTCACAGACGTCACGTATCTATCAATGGGCTTCTTGTCGTCGTCCACTGCAGTGACGCTGAGCACGGCGGTGGGCACCTGGATCACCTTAGACACAGTCTGGCCGGCAACCACCTGGACGGTGTCCTCAAACGTCTTGCCCAAAGCCGTAGTACGTACCGTGTACTGCCCGGCTAACACCTCCACGGGGCCGACAGTGCCCTGGCCGCTGGCAACGCCCACCACCTCGACGCCCCAGTCGTTACGCACCTTTCCAAAGCCGTCCTTAACCTGGGCCACCAACTTGCCAGTGGGTATCTTCACCCTCACCACCATCTGCGGACCTTTGGCAATGAACATTGTTGTGTTCGTAAAGCCCAACCCAGTGCCCCGGACAACATACTGCTGACCCTCCACCAACTCGGTAGACACCTGGCCCATTCCGGTGGCAACGTTCTCGATCACAACGGGCCAGTCGCTCCGCACGTTGCCAAAGCCATCCACAACTTGCACAACCACCTTCACAGTAAAGATGGGAATTTGCAACGTGAATGTGCTCTGAGTTAGTGTCATCGTCCTATTTATAACAAGAGGCTTGCCGTCCGGTGTCATGATATTAGTGATTATTCTCACGGTGTAGTTTAATCCGAATTTGTCCGTCCTTGGCAATATCATGTCCAATACACCTGCGCCTTCTTTTGCGACCTGGTTGTTAACTATTAGCTGAATCCTCCAGTCGTTTCTCGGCGTGTTTGTCTGGTCGATAGCGGCGATCTTCACTTTAGCCGTCGCGCCCAGCGCCATGAAGTCAAGACCAGCTCTTAAATCAGTCAGCTTCCCTCTCGCAATTTCCACAGGACGTGGTAATTTGATCTCTACATCGCCTACAGTTACTTGTGTAATGTACAGACTATAGTCATATGGATAAGTTGTCGGAATCGGCGCCTCAAATACCATTTCGCCAGTTTCTGCATCAACTTTTCTAACGTAGAATGTGACGTTAATATTACGCTTCTCTATCCTTCCATCCACATATACAGGGACATTGTATATTGTAATATTTCCTCTAGTCGTAGTATACTTTACCGGAAAGACAGATTGTAGCAGTACAGTAATTATTTCTACGTTCCAGCCAGTAGCTGGTACAGATGCTCCACGTATTATTGAGAAGTTGCCAGTTGCAACCGGTATTCTACCGTATGGTAAAGTATACGTTACATTAAATTCGAAGTCTGTGGGCGGAACTTGTGATAATCTACCAGATGAATACTTTGACACTTTGTCAAAATACAGCTGTGCACTACCATCGCTACCAGTTGTCAGAGTTGCACTAAACAGCTGACCCTTAGTGGACTTGTCCTTTATTATAACCTCTGCGCCAATAAGCGGAGTGCCGTCTTGTCTCTTCACAACAGCTGTGACGGGATATACATAAGTCCTAATCTTTGAGCTATTAACAGCATAGCCCAGTTCTGTAACATCTCTCGAAATAGTCTGGTCATATATCCAAATTGTGTACTCAGGCTTGTTCTCTAGCAACTGCCTCAAGTAGCCTAAGTACCACGATACTCTCACAACGCTCTTTGCTCCTAAGGAGGGTAGCGGGTACACCAGACGGCCGTAGTTATCACTGTAAACGACAGCATAAGGCCTACCTGCATCGTCAAACAGCGCCACCGTCTGGTTAGCCAACGGCCTGTCGTTCCAGTCGCGGATCTCCCTCAGCGGCAGAGTCGGGAAGCTGAACACGTACTTGTAGTCAAAGTCGCTGGAGTTTGTTACCAAGTCACCCCACATCCCTCTTGTCCACTCAGTAATCTTGCCGCCAAGTATGTTAAACGTCCAGCTCTGAACCTCGGCGTGGCTGGCGTATAAGACGTTCTGAGTGTAGTAGGCAGAGGTTAGCGGCTTTAAGTAGGCAGATATCGGCTTGTCGGCTGACAAGCCAAAGTACTTAATGGCGTCTAACAGCCCGGCGTGGTACACATTTAGGCCGTACTGGTAGTTAGGCTGCACAAGCCTGAACGCCCAGACGTCAGTGACGTTGAACATGTAAGTCCTGCCGAATCCATAGCCGTTTAGCAACGCGGTCTGAGTCTTCCCAGCATCGACACGAACTGCGGCCATGGGTATGTTGTACTGGTAGTCTCCGTACTTCACATTCAGCGAATCAACCACGATCGGGAACTGAGCGTTGTTCTCCACAGTCAGGCTGTCCAGCGCGACGGTGGGTAGCTTAAAGACGCCGCCGGCCAGCCACATGGCAGTGGCGTTCCACATCGGCACCTTAGTGTAGTTGCTTAGCACCAACGCACTAGTGCCGCCGGTGCCAAAGCCCAGACCAGTAATGCGTCCAGTGCCGTCGAACTCATCTAGATACGTCACCGAAGCCCAGCCAGCCGGACACACGCCAGGCACGAAGTTGACCACCAAGTACTTCTCAAACTTGTACACGTTTATCGTCACCTTGTCGTCCTTTACAGTGTACGAGTAGTACTTAGTGCCGAGGGCAGGTCCCTTACTCGGGTCGTCGCTAGCGGCGATTAACCAAATCCTAGCAATGCGAGAGCCAGCCACAGCAGTCTTGTAGTACCAAGACGGCAACAGAGCCACCTCGCCAGACTTAACCACGTATGTGATAGGCGTGCCGAAACCGCCATACGCGTCGTATGTTTCGCCGAATCCATTGGTGTTAGACATGTCGCGGTCAATGTAGTACACCACTGTGGCGGGGTCAATCCGCTCCGCCACACCGGGGACAGTTGGCACAGTACATTCATACATCGACACTGTGCTGTAGTTAGCCATCAGCGGCACCAGCTTGACGGCGCAAACGCTAGTAGGCCCGCTTGTCGGGTCGTACATCATAAACCTAATCTCGAACTTTACAGACGCGCCGGTCGTAGCAATGTCGTAGGCCTTGGCGCCCACCTTGCCGAAGTTCAAAGGCAGATTCACCGTGACATACCTGCCACGGGCACCTGCCAGTATGGCAGTTAAGTTGTACACAATGGAGTCAATCTTCGTATTGTTGTTTGCGAAGTAGGCCGTAATGTTGACAAGCGCCTTGCCGCCGCCCCCAATCTTCCAAGGCAGTTCCACTTGTAACGTACGGTAGTTCGGCACTTGTACGCCAGCCAAAGTCAAAGTATAGACGTACTCATCGTCTTCAGCCTTAGATACTTGCTGAGCTAGAGAGGCACATATCCTTGTCTTGCCGGTATAAGATAATACATTCAACACATCGTTGCGCTCAACGACGTCTGTAGCGTGGTACAACACGTTGTAAGCAGCGAGGCTCCAGTCGTACGGCACCAAGAACCACCTGTCGAAGCTGACCGCATATTCTGTGGAGTTAGCCGCAGTACTGGTCAAAGTCGTGGTGCTGTACGTGGCGTTTAACGCCTTGAACGACACCACAGCTGGGCACTTACCTGCATTGATTGTAATATTTACTGTGATGTCACGTGCGCCAGGAACTATTGACATATTACCACACTTAGCTAAGGCAGTCAAGTCAATAGTGTAGTTAGCATCTATTATAGCAAAGTAGTTCTTCACCAACTGCCTATTGATAATAACTAGGGCGCCAGAAATATTTAGTTGCGGCTGTACAACATTACTGTTTTCAGTGCCGTTGTACGAGGTGAGTTTTAGATACGTGGCGTTGCTGCCCGGATCAATTACTATCTTTGCACCTCTGACGGTAATTAGGAGCGTCTGTGATGCTGGTACTGTAATGTTACCAGACCCTGCGTTGATTATTTGTGTCTGCCTAATCGTCTGCGCAACTGTCTTTGGAGCGTTTAAGACTGTCCACAGATACTTCGCTGTGGTCACGTTGCGAAGTACCGCAATGTTAGGCAAGTAGACGAAGTCTCCGCCGAATTGGGCAGGCTGGTATACGCCGTAGAGATCCGTCTTTGCTTTTGTGCCGTTGCTGTAGAATGCGGTGACGTTGTCGTTGTACGCGTAGCCGGTGCTCTTCGCCAATTCGTTAGTCAATAGGTAATACAAGTTGTACGTCTTGTACATGTCGGTGAACGGCGCGATTAGTTGCGGCACGAGGCTCTTGTTGGCAAACATGTCGTCTGTCTTGTTCAAGGCCAAGCCTACGTATACGTCGGTAATGGTGAAGCCGACGAAGGTGTCAACGGGGAGTCTCATGCTCTTTGTATAAGTCGTGACGTTCACAGGGAAGACGTCGGCCTTGATGTCCACAAGAGGACCTGTAATAGTCACGTAGTCGTCGAAGACCTTCTGGCCCATGTACCACACGACGAACCTCAGCCTCTGGCCCTTCATGAACAACCTAGCAATCTCCGCCGCACCCGCCTGCGCGGGCTTCATCTTGCAGATGTCAATAATGTCCTTAGGCTGGTTTGAAGTCAGTAGGTACACGGCGGCGTATCTGTCGGTGGACGCGTTGGCGACATACCCGGCCATCGCCGCTAAGGCGTAAGCGTTTATCGCCCTCGAGAAGTTGGCAGTAGTGTACTGCGGACAGCCCAGAGCCTTCTGAGCCTCTGACAAGTACTTAGATGCCAAGGTTAAGTAGATGCTCCTCATCCCGGTGATGCCGATAGCGCGGAAGTCTGTCAAAATCTTAAAGTCTCCAATATTTGGATCCCTCCATATAGAGGCATATGTATACGGGCTG
Organism: Pyrobaculum sp.; assembly: GCA_038879095.1. Taxonomy (GTDB): domain Archaea; phylum Thermoproteota; class Thermoprotei; order Thermoproteales; family Thermoproteaceae; genus Pyrobaculum. The sequence goes on from JAVZUI010000034.1 coordinate 16,821, forward strand.
TCCTCGTCAGCAAGCAATAATGTGACGTTTAGCAATACAGGCCTTGTGGCTTGTGGGTAGGGGCCTAGGAACACCGGCTGGCTTCTCAACAAGTACTGCCCAGTCTTGTCAAATACCCGGACTACAACGTCATAAACCTCGACCGGCAGGTCGATGGCATTCTTGGCACAGATGTACTTAGTGGCATTCTGCGCAGTCAGCGACATAGTGGCTGTGTAGACCACCAACCCGCTGTCGGTGTAGCCCCTGGTGCCGAGCGTGTATACATTATCCGCCGGAGTGAAGCCTAAGGCCTTGGCGTAAGACGCGTAGTCGTTCTTCCTTTGAATCTGGTCGTATGTATATGAGTATGCCTTGTCGCTGGAGGGGACGATAGTTCTGACCTGTACTCTTATAGGCACTCCCACCGGTATGTTGGGCACATATGCGTAGCCGTCTTTGTTAGAAATACTCCTCGCCATCTCGTCGCCTGTGGCGTTGCTGAATACTCTTACTACAAAGCCCATGAGAGGCTCTTTTAACGGGTCGTAGTCGACTGACACCGCTTGGCTCCAGACTCTGAACAGCAGCGGCGCTATAGGCAGGTAAATGACGGGCTTGGCAACGACGCCGAACTTCACCGGTATCATAAACCACTGCGGCGAGGAGGCGGGTATCTGCGAGACGTTGCTAACTGGGTACAACGTGTAGCCGAAGTAGTTCAACACCGCGTACGCCCGTACGTAACCGCCAGCGAGGTCTAGTTGCGGATTGCCCCACTCATCTATGGGCACCAAGATGTCTATCGGCACCTCGCTTCCGACTGGGAGCCTTGCAATGGTAATGTTCTTACTGCCGACATTTATTACAAGCGACAAACTCGCGCCAGCAAGCCCAGCGCTGACGCCCATCACAGGGTTGCCACACGCATCACGCATTAAGATGTTCTGGAAAATCCTGGCAATCGCAATGTGCAACACATGCTCGCGGTCGTAGAACCTGCCTGGCTGCACTATTTGTAAGGCATACATATCGGTCCTCTCATTATCGTCGTACTTAGCAACTAGGACCTCATCAGCCATGGCGTGTATTAAGTGGCCGTATTTGTCAACAGTCGGGTAGTAAGCCACGAGGTTGGCGGTTCCCACTAAGGCATCTCCGCTGTATATCCTAAACTTGTAGGCGTAGCTACCTACAAGCCCGACTTGGAATGGGGCAAAGAAGTTGGCATTGGCAGCGGCGTCTTTGTAGTTGAAGTACTCAATAACTCCGCCAGTAGTTAAGTTGCCAATTAGAGTGGGCATTGGTAGATAACCGCTGGCGTTGAACAGCGCTAGCAAAGTGGCCTTGACGTTACCAACTAGGCCTGGCACTGGCTGGTACGGAGGCAGAGACCATATTACCTGCCCAAGCCACGGGTCGTATGTAATAGCGCCGTCGTAGGCCATTCTGTCTAAGTATATTGTGTCTCCAGTTACCACAAACCGCAGAGAGGCCAAGTCAAGCGGGTCAGTGTAGAAGTATTCCCTCGGGTTAGGTACCGCCGGCGGCAACGAGAGGTTACTCCACCTCCACAGCCTTATCTGGATTGGCAACACGGACACGTTTAACACGCCTTGGAAGTTTACAGGCTCAGCCAGCGGCACTTCCAGCACAATAGCCTTGACAGTGTCTTGACCATCTGTGTAGGAGTACTCCACCACCAATTTCGTAGTTATGTCGGTAGTTGAGACTTTTGCAGAATCGTCAGTTAGCTGTAGCTGGCCTCCCAGCCTGGCCAAAGTCACTGGGTCATATAACTTCAACACTGCTTGTCTAAAGCCGTCGGGTCCGAGAGTCCTGTAGCAGTTCATAATGTCCGCAAATGAGGTTATTGTGCCACATACTTGGTTAAGCACGGCCTTCACATCGCCAAGCGTAGCTCTCCAAGTGGGCTGCGCCCTGTCAAGCGTGACCCACGTGTTGCCTACTTTCAGCTGGATCTTATACCTAAAGTTCTCAGGGTTGAATATGGGGTTGCCCTTGAGATCTAATAACCCAGTTATCGTTACCGTGTACATGGTCATGTTCCAAATTACC